>NZ_LGSS01000004.1 GCF_001190785.1 Gottschalkia purinilytica
AGGGTATCCTAAAATCTTAGGAGGAAACTTAAACACCAAACCTTTTAGAAGCTTCCATTTCTATAAGTGGGAGTAGTTCACTTACCTCATGGATAGATAGTCCTTTACTATATAGTCTAGCTATTGATACATTTCCATCTAGAACTATTCCCCCTCCTGTCGGATTGGGATCTCCACCAATAGCAAAATGAATATTAGGACTACTTACATTTCCAGTTGTAAAAGATGAGTTAATCTTTTTACCATCTAAATATATACTGACTTCTTTTCCATCATATGTAGCAACTATATGATAGTATTTATTTGCTTCTAGTTTGACCCCTACTCTTTTATAACTTCCACCTATATGTGCCCATATCTCTACTAATCCAGAACTAGTGGATTCAAATCCTATTCCCCCACTTTCAGTATTCATTAATATTCCTTGATTCTTTATCTTGTTCATTTTAAATACAGTTTCTAGACTAAATTGCTTTGATATTTTATCTCTTAATTCTTTAGGAAAAGGTACTTTAATTATATTGTTATTTTCACCATTAAATTTAGCAACTTGTTTCTTCAATTCTTCATCATATTCAACCTTTACATTTCCCATAGTCTCAGCTTTAATATTTGATGGAGAAGCATCTGTCACTTTGCCATCTAAAAAATCAAAATCAAATACATCAGCTTTAGGTTTTTCTACATTGTCGTCAATTATATCTCTACTTGTTTTGAATGTAGCTTTTAACGGTATCTCGCTTTCCTTTCCAAATGATTCTATAGCAGTTATAACAATATCGTAATCTGTATCTGCTTTTAAACTAGATATATTAAACGATAGTTTTTCTAGTACAGGATCAAAATAAAACTCTGAAAAAGCTAAAAATTCCTTATCAATTTTTCCTGTTATCTTATTTATGGCTTGTACTTTATAAGAGTGAACTAAATCCTCATGTTTTGCTTGATCAAAAGTTATCTTTATAGAATCTGGTTGAATATCTGATACTTGTACTTTTGCGTTACTATCAAAATAAGGCTTACTTCTCAAGTTTTTACGTGCATCAGTATATTCAAATTTACTTTTATCAAAAGGTGACTTTATTATCCATTTATCTTTTATATGTTTGTCATTGTGAAAGTCTATACGTTCTACTATTACATTATTATCTCCATCAACTTCCACCATGAGCCCTTGACTGAAGTTTCTAGCACCATTTGGAACACTTCCTTGTATTTTCCCTCCTTCAAGTTCTATATAACTTAACGAAGCTGTTCCTATAGATGTAAAATCTTTCTGATGAATTGATCGTTCGTCATTTAAAGGATAATGAGAATGTCCAGAAAAAGTAATAACCTGAGGATAGTCTTTTAAAACACTGTATAGTGCTGAATTTCCCCAAGCATCACTGCCATAAACTGTGTCTTTTATATGTTGATGTACTGTTAAGAAAATTGGTTTATTTGGATCATCTTTTTTGGCAATTTCTAATTGTTCCTTTAACCATTTCAACAGGTTTGAACCAAAAACACCATGGGTAGCCGATCCTTCTGTACTTACTTGGATAAAGTGATATCCCTTAATAACTTTATGCGAATTTATTTTCTCTCCTGTTTTTTCTTCAAATCTTTTTTGAGCATTGATCTCTGACAGTCCATTCCAATAATCATGATTTCCCATAACAAAAAGTTTTTCTGCATTCTTATTTGAGTATTGATTATAAATACTATTAAAGCGATCATATTCTTCTGATAGTCCATAGTCAGTTAAATCTCCAGCGATAACTAAGGCATCTAGATTTGGTGATATTTCATTTATTTTGTTTAATGCTTTTTTAAACTTTTCGTCCTCAACAGAATAATCCTTTTTTAAATGAACATCACTTATTACTGAAAATTTAATTTTACTTGAATTCGTATCTAATTCTGCATTTGCTAACCCTTGAATTGGAATAAAAGTTGTCATAATAGTACATAAAGTTGCCTTTGCTATAATTCTTAATAACATTTTTGATTTTTTAATCATTTTCTTCCCCCTTTCTTTTATAACCAAATATTAACATTTAAATGTTAACCTAATATTTATACTATGTTAAATAAATTAACCATATGTAAAATAACTTTAATAAATAAAAAATTATTAGCATCTCCATCTACTGTATCAACATTTCCACCTAATAATTTTTTTATTTTATATTTACTTGTTTTTATAAAAAAGATATTAAATAATCTAATAGGGTAATAATCTATTATAGTTCAAATTATTAAAGGGGGAACTCAAATGAAAAATGATCTCGAAAACAAAAAATGTGAGCCATGCTCACTAGGAACTGATTCATTAAAACACGATGAGATAGTATCTTTCATGGAGCTACTTAACAAAGATTGGGAAGTTATAGACGATGTAAAAATAAAAAGAATTTTTAATTTCAAAGACTTCAAAGAAGCTTTAACTTTTACAAACAAGATTGGAGATCTTGCAGAAAATGAAGGTCATCATCCTGACATTAGACTTTCTTGGGGAAAAGTTGTAGTTTATCTAACTACTCATAAGATAAAGGGATTGAGTGAAAATGATTTTATAATGGCAGTAAAGATTGATAAACTGTAAGTTCATATTTATATAATTAATAAGACCAGACTTCTTTTTTCCAAAGTAAGTCTAGTCTTATTAGTTATAAGTCATATTCTATTCTTTTTCATCTTCTTTTGTTTCATCACTTTTAAGTCCAAATCCATAACATTCAATAACAGGAACCACAAACATAAATCCTGTATTAGGATTTTTCATATAGTCTAGTTCCTCTTTTATTATATCTTTAGCTTTTTTTAGTTTTTCCTCTTGCTTTATAACACTTATAATAGTTTTATTAAAAGGTCTATCTCCATCTATTATTTTTCTTATGCTAGAAAATATAGGTAAGTCTCTATTACTTTCTGAAAGCATTTTTCCCATTCCTACAGTATCAGCAACTGTAGCTCCTACTCCTATTTCAAAAAGTTTTTCAAGTATTAAATCAAGTTTAGTAGTATCATTTAAAATTAAAAACAACGCATACATATGTCATCACCTTTTTCTAAAATATATTTAAAACATTATTTTTATATATTTGCTTCTCCAGACTTTATAATAGCATTCTTTGTAGCTATTGGTCCTAAAATCTCTGTAATAATTGTAGTTGCAAGAAGAATAGTTATAACGATGCTTCCTAAAGATGTTCCTGCAAATTCATTGCTTACTATAATCGCAAGTCCAACTGCAACTCCTACTTGAGATAGTAGTCCAAATCCTATATATTTTTTTACAACTTCAGGTGCATTTGAAATTTTTGCTCCTAAAGATGCTCCTATTATTTTACCAATAATCCTAAACACTAAGTAAAGTATACCTATTAGTCCTATCTTAGGAAGTAATCCTATTTGTAGTCTTGCTCCTGCTAAGATGAAGAAAACATTTATTATTGGTGGTGAGAAACTTTCTAAAGTTCTAAATACCTTATCTGATCTTGTAGAAATATTAGCAACTGAAATACCCATAGACATAGCACTTAATAAAGGAGATAATTGAAATTTTGTTGATAATCCTACTATTAATAGAATAGAAGCTATAGAAAATGCCAACATATCTGTTTCTTTTTTAGCTTTCTTTAGAAAATATGAAAGAACTATTCCTAAAATCATACCCATAATTATAGAAAATATTATTTCCCCTAAAGGATTAATTAGTATCTTATATAAAGTAACTTTTTCATGCTTTATAAATACCTTTGCTATAGATGCAGATATTGAATATATCATTAGACATATTGCATCATCTACTGCAACTACTCCAAGTAACGTACTTGTTAAACTTCCTTTTGCTCTATATTCTTTTAATACCATAACTGTAGCCGCTGGAGCAGTTGCTGAAGATACAGCTCCTAAAATAAGTGACATTGCTAAGTCTTTTGTTACTACAAACGTTACAGTAGTTACTAGTATAAATGCTCCTAAAGCTTCACATAAAGCTATTATAAAAATAGATTTACCCAATTTTTTTATTTCTGAAAACTTAAGTTCACTTCCTATATTAAAAGCTATTATTCCAAGAGCAAAATCACTTATAAATGATAACTTTTCCAGCAATGCTTGATCTATTAATTTAAAGGTTGATACTCCTATTATTAATCCACCTATAATATATCCTGCTACTGCTGGTACTTTTAGTTTATTCATAAACTGAGCAAATAACACCCCTATTATAAGTGCGATTCCAAGACTAATAAATGGATTTAAGTGACTTGCCAAATTAAAATTAAACATCTAAACACCTCTTTTTAATATTAAAATAAGTTTAAACTATAACTTTGACTTTTATAATGGCAATTCAAACAAGTCATTAAAAGTTTTTGATTTTACTTTTCATATATAATTTTAACGCTAATTTACTAATTATACAAATTTGAGTATAGTACCTTCTTGTTTTGGATTTTTTATATATAACAACTTTAATATTAGTTTTAAGTTATATCAGAATGAATTTTACTAAATTGATATATATACCATATTATGATAAAATCTAGAATTAATAGAAGTTTTAAAATTTACAGATAAAAAGGTGATAATATGATATTTAAAGAAGCTTACATTATACAGGTTCCAGATGCTGACAGATCGACCCATAGAACTGTAATTGAAACTGAAACATATAAACTTATTGCTGTTTTAGTAAAAGATCAAAACCAGGCTTTAGAAGAAAGCTTAGAGTTAGTCAAAAACGAAGATGTTAATTGTATTATATTATGTGCAGGATTTTCAAATGAAAATGTAGGTGAAATTTCAAAAGCTGTAGGTGAAAGTGTTGCAGTTAACGTAGTTAGAGGAGATGGAAGAAGTAATCAAATAGTTGCCAACTGTATAGAAAAAGCAGGTTGGTTTTAGACTAAATTATGAGTAAAATACTATCCAATATTGGATAGTATTTTTTGTTATATAACTTAGAATTATTTACCAATATTTTTTAGACTATATCTTTCAACAAAAGCCTTAAAATTAGGACTTTATTCATCTATATTTGTTTTGATAACTATGTAGAAATATGCAATAATGTAATTATATAGTTATTTTTGCCGATAAATATCTATATGATAAAAAATAAATATGGGGGGAAATCATCATGAAGAAAGAAGTAATATAATCTTTTATAAAAATTTATTAACAAATTTATAGTCATTGGAGGGAACAAAGTGAACAGTATAAAGACTAAAGTTATTGCATATTTTCTATGTACCGCACTAGTAAGCTATATTATATTAGGTTTTTTATCAATAAATAAATCCTCTGGTGCAATCATAAAAAACACCGATGAGAATTTGAATGCACTATCTATTCAAACAAAAAAGCTAGTTGAAGAACGTATTAGTTCAATTTTAAATAACTTAGAAAAAGTATCAAACTACGAACAAATAAAAAATCCTAATATTCCATTAAAAGAAAAGTTAGATGTATTAACAAAAGAGTGCAAAGATGGAGGCCATCTATTTTTAAGTATAATTGACCCTAATGGAAATATGACAGATAATAAAGGTTCAACTGTCTTAATAAAGAATAAAGAATACTTTAATCGAGCAATGAACGGTGAATCCGTAATGTCAGAACCATTTAATAGTACTGCTGTTAACAAAACTGTTATTACATATTCAGTTCCAATAAACTATAATAATCAAGTTATTGGAGTTTTACAAGCTACAAGGGATTCAGTTGGACTAACTAATTTAATAAAAGATATTAAAATTGGTAAAAGTGGCTATGCTTCCGTAATTAATAATGATGGTACACTTATTGCACATACAGATCAAAAGTTATTAAAACAAGGTTTTAATCTTTTTAAATCAAATGATAATTCAAGTGGACTTTCTAATATAGCAAAAAAAATTAAGAACAAAGAAAAAGGAATTGATGAATATACTTTAGATGGAGTTAAAAAAATAATGGCATTTGCACCTATAGATAATACAAATTGGTCTTTAGCTATAACTGTACCTGAAGATGAATTATTATCTTCTGTTGATAGCCTAAAAACTACGATGTTTATATTAATAAATATATTTGCATTAATAACATGTTTTATAGCAGTGTCCGTAGTGAGTAGAATTGTAGGTCCTATAAAAAAATTAGCTCAATATTATGATAAAATGGCTGCTGGAGATTTTACAATTGAAATGTCTGACACTTTAATATCTAGGAAAGATGAACTTGGAAATCTTGCTTTATCTTTTAGTACGATGGTAAATAACTTAAAATCATTCGTAAGCGATATACAAGATTCAGCAAATTATGTTGCCAATTCTTCTGAAGAATTAGCTACTACCTCAAATGAAGTAAGAATTGCATCAGAGGAAGTTGCTAGAACTATAGAAGAAATAGCTGGCGGAGCTACAGAGCAAGCTAAAGATACAGAAGTTGGAGCAGAAAAAGCAAGTGAGCTTGGTAATCTTATAAAGTTAAACCAAGATAATATGAATATGCTAAACGAAAATACTGATATCGTAGTCAATTCTGTAAAAGAAGGATTAGATGTAGTAAAGAAACTTACAGATAAAACAGAAGAAAGTGAAATTGCAATAAATGAGGTATATAACGGAATACAAGAAACTAACAAAAGCTCAGAAAATATTAGTAAAGCCAGTGAAGTTATCGCTTCAATTGCAGAACAAACTAACTTATTAGCATTAAATGCTGCCATAGAAGCTGCAAGGGCTGGTGAACATGGGAAAGGATTTGCAGTAGTAGCTGATGAAATAAGAAAACTAGCAGAACAATCAACTAATTCAACTAAGATAATAGATGTTGCAGTAAGTGAGTTACAATCTAATTCAGCTAATTCAGTAGAAAATATACAAAGAGCATTAGAATTAGTTAAAGAAGAAACTGAATATGTTATAACTACTGAGAAAAAGTATAATGAAATCTCAGAAATTATTAATATATTTGTTTCAGAATTCAACAATTTAAATAAATCAAGTATAGAAATGACAGAAAAAAGAGATGAAATATTAGGGGCAATAGAAAGCCTCTCATCGATTGCACAACAAAATGCAGCTAGTACTGAGGAAGTATCTGCATCTACAGAAGAACAATTAGCATCTATAGAAGGAATGCAAATGTCTTGTGAAAAGCTATCAAGTATAGCAAAAGATTTAAAAGACTCTACATTGAAATTTAAATCTTAGTAACTTTAATTTTACATAATAGCATAAAAATAAATCACTTAAATTACATATATAGCAATATATACTATTCTATTTTCATAATCAAAAAATACTATCAATATTATTGAGCTTTAATAATATTGATAGTATTTTTAATACTGTTAAATATCTAAGTAATATAATAGGTTAAGTTTTAACTAAATACTTTGATAACATTTCACAAATCATGTCAATTACTTCTTCTTCTTTATCATCAGAAAAATTTTCTTCACTTAAAATAGCACAAACTATCGCTCTAATCATTGCAAACATAATGGTACTGTCAACTTTTATTATGAGATCTTTTTGTTTCCACACTTCTATAATTTCTTGTGCAAAATCATAGTCTTGTTTATATAAATTATCTAAGCTTTCTTTTTCTATGACTTTAGCTGCCAGTTCTAAGTCTTTACTTTTAACATTATTAAACATTAATGAATTTATTGCTATTTGAAATGCTATTTTAAAAAATTCCTTAAACTTTTTAATATCTCTATCATTAATCTTTTTAGCTTCTAGCAATATCTTTTTTCTAAACTTTTTTTCTTCCTCATCAAAAATGTTTAATAGCAATTCTTCTTTATGATTAAAGAATTTATAAAAAGCTCCTGTTGATATTCCAACAGATTTCGTAAGCATATTAATAGAAGTCTTTTTTAATCCATATTTTTTAAAAAGTTCTCTTCCTTTACTAATAAGCTCTCTTCTAATTCTTCTTCTTTCTTGTACTGTAAAAGACTTCATATATACCCTCCCTATCTATTCCCTATTCTTTAATACTTCTGTAGCATGTATATTTAATATCTCTTTTTTTACTATAAAGTTACTTATAATATAGCTTATAAATATAAAAGTAAAAGCGATTAATATATTAGATTTATAAATATGTGCTTCAATGAATATGGAAAGGCCTTCTAATATCTTTTTGCAAAATATATTTATTAAAACTTTACATATAGGAATAGCCATTAAAAATGATACTATAACGAATACTATATTTCCCTCTATAAATAATCTACTTATTTCATTATTGTTGTATCCTAATATTTTAAAAAGTGATATACCTATTTTATTTTTTTCTATAACCATACTCATAATTAAATAAATTATTCCTATAGTTATAACAATTGAAACAATAATTAGAATATATATTATTATTTTAAACATTTTCATTAACTCTTCTGTAGAAGTTACTATCATCTTTTTTTCAATATCAGTAAATACCATTTTTTCATCTAAGTTTAATTTTTCATTACTCATTAATCCATTAAAAGAATTTTCTTTATTTAATAATTTATTCAACTTATTTATAGGCATAAAAATAAACTGTCCATTTGTATATTTAACTATTTTTTCTGCCTTTATAAAATAGTATTTATCTTCTATTTCATCATATAAAGTTATCTTATCTCCTTTATGTATGTTTAATTTTTTAGCAACTGTATCGGCAATCATAACTTTATTATAATTTATAGATTTCCCTTTGGTATCTTTCAAATCTAAATATCTAGAATCTTCTTCGATTCCTTGAATTGTAACTTTACTATTTTTAAGTTTAAGTTCTTTTATTAGAGTTTTTTCTCCTTCTTTTCTATCATCAATTGTTTCCGTTGTTATAAAATATAAATATTTATAATTTATATCTTCTTTAATATTTTTTACATATTTATTTATTGAATCCTTTAATCCAAATGATATAAGGATTATTAATGATGACAAAAATATTCCTAAAGTCAGCACTATTATACTTTCTATATCTCTAAGCATTCCTTTAATTCTAAATCTCTTATTAAACTCCACATTTTCAAACCTAAATATCTCCTCTAACTTATTAATCTTATTTGATTCTAAGCTATATAACAAATTTAATGGTTTCTTAGATAAGTCTTTTCTTATAATATGAATATTAACTACTAAAATAATAACTATTGGAATTATTAGTCCTTTTAACAATAAGTTATTAAAATTACTTAAAGTAATAATAGGAAAATTATATTGATTTGATTGTGTCATAATGAGTGGTTTCGAAATAATTATTCCTATCACATATCCTATTAAACTTCCTATTACCGATAATAAAATTGGTATTTTTATATAGTGAATTAATAGTTCTTTTTTATTATATCCTAGAGAATAAAGTGTCCCTATGATACTAGATTCATCTTTTATTCTTTTCTTAATTGATAAAGCTATTACAAATGCAACTACTATATTAAGCATTGTACATATTATCTTAGATAGTTCTTTTGGTCCTTTCAAATCATTTATTACATTATTTATTCTAGAATTGTCCTCTTTATTTATCCAATCTAATAATGTATAGTTTTCTTTTATATATTTTTTTAGCTTTTTTCTCTCTTCTTTACTAGATTTAAAAGAATAATAAAATTTAGTATCATTAAAATTTTCAAAATCATCTTCACTTACATAAGCAATCCCAAAATATTTTGGATTAAATAAAAAGTCATATTTTGTTTTCAATGTATTTACATAATCAGGGCTTATTGCAAATCCTTTTAGCTTATAACCATTTTTATTTATTTCTATTGTATCATTAACTCTGTAGTTATGTTTCTTCGCAAACCAACTGTCTATTAAAATTTCTTTTTTGTTTCTTAGTTTTTTCCCTTCAGTTACTTGATATCTATTTATGTTTTTTCTTTCTTTAAAAATCCTTATAGTTTCATTATCAGATAATTTATAATCATAATACTCCATTTTTTCAATCTTTATATTGAATTTATCCAAAATGTCACTAGCATCTATATCTTCCAACACAATAAATTGACCATCTTCGACGTTATATTGTTTATAAAATTTATTTATACTATCTATACTACCGTTCATAGATCTATTGAATCCTATAAGAAGTGATATACTTAAGATTATCAATAATGTAAATATAAGGTTTTTTATAAAATTTTCTTTTAAATCTCTTATAACTTTTTTATTTATTATCAATTCATTTCACTCCTACCATTGTATGTTCTGAGCTTCCTTTATTATTTTATTGACTTCATTTAATACTAGTTCTCCACTTCTTAATCTTAAAACTCTATGAGATATATCTTTAATTGATTCGTTATGAGTTATCATAATAATTGATGTATCAAAATCTTTATTTATTCTTTTCATTAAATCCAATATTTCAATAGATGATTTAAAATCTAAAGCTCCTGTTGGTTCATCACATAATAATAGTTTTGGATTTTTTACTAATGCTCTTCCTATAGCTACTCTTTGTTGTTGTCCGCCTGACAATTCCTTCGGAAATTTGTTCTTTTCATCTTTTAATCCTATACTTTCAATTATAAAGTCTATATCTAATGGATTTTTTGATATATTAGAACATACCTCTATATTTTCTTTCACTGTAAGATTTGGTATTAAATTATAGAACTGAAATACAAATCCCAAGTTATCTCTTCTATATCTACATAGTTGCTTATCACTTAGATTTGAAATATTTATTCCATCAACTTCCACTTCTCCAGAATTAATACTATCTAATCCTCCTATTATATTTAATAATGTAGATTTTCCAGAGCCTGATGGCCCTAAGATTACACAGATTTCTCCCTTTGTTATTGAAAAGTTTATGTTCTTTAAAGCATAGAATTCTTTATTTCCTACCGTATAAACTTTATTTAGGTTCTTAACTTTCACATGCATTGTACTCACCTCTAAATATGAATGAATTTATAATATTATTTACTGCATTTTTTTAATGTTATCAATGTTATTAGTAATCTTCAATTGGCTATTCAATTGCAATTCTCTTTTCTTGATTGTTTTATGTTAGATTTCGTGTGAATACATTAGCAAAGTATTCATTGTTAAATAAAACAACTAATACTTTCTAAATAATAAAGAGCTATCAATTGATAGCTCTTTAGAGTAATCGTTATTTAAATCTATTATCTGATAATTTAGTTTTTGCATTTTTAGATACTTTATCTAGCCATCCTATTTCAATATTTGTTTTAGGAATATCAAAGTCCGGAACAAGTGGCTTGATATCAAGTAGGGGAGTATTATCTAGGACATCTATATTTTTAATGAATATATTATTATCTTCTATTTTTTCTATCTCTACTACAGAAATTCCTATATGGTTAGGTCTTAAAGGAGATCTTGTTGCAAAAACTCCTCGTTCTACATCGTCAAGAAAAGGCTTAACAGTCAGCTTAGTTTTTTTAGCCTCATGAAAATTATATATCAGTATCAAATGAGAAAATTCTTCTAAATCTTTTATTCCTTCTACAAACTCTTCGAATATTTCTATTCTTCCTTGCGACGCTTTTTCCCCTATTGGTTGTATAGGCATATTTTCTAAGTTACAAAAATCAGTATGTATAATTCCAATTGAATTAAGACAAATCATTGAATCCATTTTTATCCCTCCAGATTTAGCTTATAATAAGTGCTAAGATGAATTTTAAAAGTATTCATCACATCTTAAAAGTAAGTAATCTACTCTTTTTAATTCTATTAATTTATATATAGCTTATAAGAAAATATTTATAAAATAAGCAACTCATTAGCTATAATCTCTTGATAAAATCATTAGAAAAGTCAGATAAAATTAAACTTATATTACGTTCTAATACTCTTCTTCTACTTTCGTACACAACAAATTCATATACTTTAGGTATAGTTATAAGTTCTTTCCACCCCATATAAATTCCTCTTACAAATTCTTCTCTCCACTTACTAGTATCACTTAATAATGGGCAATCATGAACTTGGTCTTTCTCTACCACTAAAGAAAGTGTATCATCTTCCAAATGAGGTTCAAATGGATAAGTTCTACATTGTATAGGCCTATACTCTCTAAGACATTTGCTTTCTACTCCACAAAAAATATAATGTAAAAACTTTATTTTTTTAGATATAAAGTAGTCTTTTGAGCTATGTTTTTCAACTTTTACTCCTTCTAAAAATCTACTATTTCTTAACATACTCTCATATTCATAAGGCATTAAATATATTCCTAGCTTCTCTCCGTCTGAATCAAAATCTCTACAACAATGATAATTACATAGTTCTCCACAATCACCGTCGATTATAGAATTATCCATATAGTCATAAGCCAACTTATAAATCTTTTTATAGTCCAAAATTCACATCTCCTTATTTAATTAAACAAACATAATAGAAAGATATCTACTTTAAATATCACACATTTCTTAAATACTAATATATCTATTTTACACTATATTAATAGATTTTTTGCCAAACTTAATAGGTCTTCCTACTAAAAATGTTTTATCTAATCCCTAATCTAGAACTAGTAAAAAATTATAACATATAACTTATATAGATAACATCTTTGGAATAGTAAAAAAACTAATAGAGTATTAGATTTTTAAATCTATCATGTATTAGTTTAATAAATTTATAAATAATTTCCTTAAATAAATATAAGGATGCATCAGTTTTAAATGATGCATCCTATTCTTATGCTAAAAGAAATATTTTCTAGTAATTCTCGTGTTAAGCTCCTATAACTTTATTCTCTAAGTTTTCTATTTCGTTACGTTCTTTTTCTTCATCTGCTAGTGTCTTTTTAGGCAATACTATATTTAAAACAAAAGCTACAATAGAAGAAATAACAACAGCAGATGTTCCAAATACAGTTGTTACCCATTGTGGGAATTGAGATAGTATTTCTGGAACTTGTGTAATTCCCATACCTAAAGCTATTGCTAATCCAACAATAGTGACATTTCTGTTAGAAAGTTCATCTTGTATTATTAGTTTAATTCCTGTCATAGTAATCATTGCAAACACAGTAATTGTAGCTCCTCCAAGAACACTTTGAGGAATTGTAGTCATTAATGCGCCAAATTTTGGTATAAAACCTGCAAGAAGGATAAATCCTGCTGCAATTGCAATTACAAATCTACTTACAACTTTAGTCATAACTACAATACCTACATTTTGACTAAACGTTGCTGTAGGTAATCCTCCAAAGAAAGATGTAACTACACTAGTCAATCCATTTCCGATAATACCACCAGATAATTCTTCGTCTTTAACTTCCCTACCTAATCCTCCAACAGTCGTTGAAGATAAATCTCCAACAGCTTGGACAGAGTTTACTATATAAATGATAACCATAGAAATTATAGCAGAAGGATAGAACTCCATTCCAAAATGCATTGGTTTTGGAAGTGCAAACCAACCAGCTTCAGCCACCGGTGAAAAATCTACAATGCCTGCAATTAAAGCAACTATATATCCAGCAACTATACCTACCAAAATTGAAGCAAGTTTAAAATATCCTTTAGTAAATTGATTACAAAATAGTACTACTGCTAATGTTATAACAGCAATACCTATATTCAAATAAGAACCAAAGTCGCTAGCTCCTGCTCCACCCCCGATATATTTAGTAGCTACAGGGTATAAAGAAAGACCAATAGTTAAAACTACTGTTCCAGCCACGATAGGTGGAAAATACTTTCTAAGTGGTTTAATAAAAATACCCACTAAAATGGCCACAATTCCTCCAATCAACTGAGCACCAAAAATTCCAGCAATCCCATAACTTTTTCCTAAACTAATCAGAGTTGGTACATATGCAAAGCTTACTCCCATAACAACAGGAAGTCTTGCACCGATTTTCCAAAGTGGATACAATTGAATTAGTGTTGCAATACCTGCAGTAAACATAGCACACTGTACAAGAAGTGTTCTATCTGAACTGCTTAATCCTACTACTCCAGCTACAATAATAGCGGGAGTAATATTTCCAACTATCATTGCTAATACGTGCTGAATTGCTAATGGTGTTGCTTTACTAATAGGTGGTTTTCCGTCTACATCAAAAACTGACTTACTTTTGTTAATGCTCAAGATAATCCCTCCAATAGTCTCATATTGTATTTGGCACCCCAAGACCTTCTTGTGAATACTTAGTATGTCCTTTACTCCCAATCTTGTGAAACTCTGAAGTATATTAAAATACTTCCAACTAACGCTTTAAGATTAGGAAATAAATATGTACTAGAGATACACTATGTACTCTCAATTACAACCTACTTATGCCAAACTCGACCAATTTAACAAAATCATTGCCAATTGTTTTTCTAAATTGTTTGCTCGATATCTGGCATTTGTCAGTCTTGCTTGTTTTGTCAAGGAGATTAAAACTATTAATAAGCGTTAGTGTAATACTTTGATTCATTATTATTATAACACCTAATTTTATTCATGACAACGTTTTCCCGGCATGAATTATAAATTATTTTGTAGTTTATGTTAATATTTGGTATTTTTCAAATTATCAATAAAATATATTATATTCTCATTATTTTACGTTTATTACTATTACTTAGTAAGATGCTATTATCGCCTCTTAATTAATTTCAGTTATTTCATTAAAATCATAGATAGTTTCTATTAGTTCATTTCCAGCGGTATCATCTATTTCTATACGTTTTACAATAGCTTGTCTCTTGCCGTCATATAGAGTAATACTATCATTTGAACTCTCTTCTAAAATTATTTTAGTACTATGTAAAAAATCTTCAAAATCTTTATTATGTACTATCCCTAGTTTAGTTATTTTAACTCCATTAGATGATAATTTCATAGTTCTATCTATTTTTCCTATTAACTCTACTACATTCATTCCCTCTTCTTTAGCTAAAAGAAAAGCTTTTAGAGATACTAGTTTACTTATAGTTAATACTGCTTTGTTTTCTTTTTCTGTTATAGCTAAATCAACAAGAACAGTATTCAGTTCTTTCTTTGGATAAGAAAAATTATTATTATTTATAATAGCATCATCTTCACTTAATGATAAACTAAATTCCTTTTTCAAAAAATCTAAAGCCTCTGACTTTTTACCAAATTCAAGTTCTCTAATTACTTTTGCCATTTTACGTTCCTCCTATATACAATATAACTTTATCAGTTTTTCAATGAATTTAAACCTTTAAATTTATCGAAGATCTTTTTCTATGTATATTTACTAGTAGGTCTAAAAACTTTACCGTAATAAACTTTATAACATAAGCACTAAATTATCAACTGCTATTTAGTCCTACTTTTGATACATTTTTTGTTTCTTTTAAAAATAATTTTCTAATAGTTATTAATTAAGAAAAAATGATAGATCATTTAATAGACAATAAAAAACCTCTTAAAGAATAATTCTTTAAGAGGTTAAGTACTCATTACTAGATAATATTAATATTTTCAGCTTGAGGTCCTTTAGGGCCATCAACTAAATTAAAAGTAACTCTTTGACCTTCTTCTAAAGTTTTGAATCCATCTCTATTAATTTGTGAAAAGTGAGCGAACACGTCTGTTCCATCTTCTGAAGTGATAAATCCAAATCCTTTGTCTGAGTTAAACCATTTTACTGTACCATTCATATCTTCATACCTCCGAAATTTTATTTTCTTTAATTCTCTGTAAAAAATGTCACCAATAAAATTTCAGAAATAACTACATCAAATTAAAAACTCAGCAATTATTGAAATATATCCGTGTAATAATAATTTACTTTTGAATTAAAGCTTACTATAGTAGTATACACTTTATTTAAAAATATGCAACCATTTTTCAAATTTTATTAAATTTATATTTTTTCTTTTAGTAATTTGATATCTAAAATAATTATTTTAGATATCAAACTCTTTACACTACCTAGTATGTGAAACTCAATTCATTTGAATTAATCAGGTAACTATAAAGTTCTTACCCCCTACTTAATAGAAGTGGAATATTAGGATCATTAGGTATAGGATAAATTTTCTTATTTATGTGCAAATTATAATACGATAAAACTATTGACTTTAAACTTCACTATAACAATATTAAAACGTAGGAATTGTCTATTAAAAAACTCTATAATGCACTTGAAATTTTATAGATATTGAGTTATAATGTTTATTATATTATAGATATGTTAAGGATGTGTTTATATGATAAATGTTTCAGAATTATTTTGGAATGCATCATTAGATGAACTAAAGCGTGGATATATTGAACAAGATGATTGTTATATATGCCTACTATGTGGCAAAAAAATTGAAAAAGGGATTATCTACCCTAATAAAGGTATTCTTTATGAAGCTGAAAGATATATACGTATTCATATTGAGGAAGATCATCAATCGGTGTTTGAATATCTAATACAACTTGATAAAAAACTTACGGGACTTACTGACCATCAGAATAATCTTCTTAAACTTTTTTATCAAGGAAAAAATGATAAAGAAGTTCAAAAAGAAATGGGTATTGGTAGTGCTTCTACAATTAGAAATCATAGATTCGTATTAAAAGAGAAAGAACGTCAATCAAAAGTATTTTTAGTAATGATGGAGCTATTAAAAGAAAAAGATAAACATTCTCCTACCTTCTTAGAACTTCATAAAACAGCAACTATGATAGATGATCGTTATAATATTACCCAAGAAGAAAATGAAGAGATATTGAAAAAATATTTTCCTAAAGGCACAGATGGTCCCTTAGACACCTTCCATTTGAAGGAGAAACATAAGTTAGTTGTTCTAAGAGAAATCATAAAAAAATTTGAAAGTGAACGAATCTATAGCGAAAAAGAAGTTAATGAAATATTAAATACTGTCTATGATGATTATGTTACCTTAAGACGTTATCTAATTGAATATGGCTTTTTAGATAGAAATCCTAATGGAAGTAAGTATTGGGTCAAAAAATAGTAATGGAAAGGAAAAGAGAAATATGGATCGAAAAAAAGAACTAAAACAATTATATAAAGAAATGAAAGTTGAAGCTGGAGTTTATCAAATAAAAAGTATCAAGAATCAAAAAATTCTTGTAGCAAGTAATGTTAATCTAAAAAATTTGAATGGTAAGAAGTTTCAATTAAAATCAGGATGCCATGATAATGAAATGCTTCAAAAAGAATGGAATGACTTTGGGGAAGATGCCTTCGTCTTTGAAGTGTTAGAAGTCTTAAAAAAGAAAGAAGAAGGATATTTTAACCTAAAAGAAGAGTTAAAAAAACTTGAAGAAAAATGGATAGAAAAACTTCAACCATTTGGTGAACGTGGATATAATAAATTAAAATCTGATAATGATTAATTATTTATTGTAAAATAATGTCAAAGACAATATAGCTAGTTTACTGCTAGTTATAGGAATAAATATATTGAAGCCCTGATATCAGGGCTTTAATAATGCAATTTATATTTTATCAAATACTTTTTATCATTCTTCTACATATCGTTTCAAAACCTTTATTTTCGTATAAATCTAAAGCACCTTTATTAAATTCCCAAACATATATCTCTATTTCTTTTATTCCTTTTTCTTTTAACCAAGTTTCAACAGTCTCAATTAGCTTTTTAGCAACTCCAAGTTTCCTGTATTCTTCTTTTACTATCAATTTATCTATTAGAGCATACTCTCTATTTATGAGAATAGGATTTGAAGGATTCTCAGTTATAATAACTTCAATTACACCTATGATTTCTTCCTCTAATTCTGCAATAAAAAAAGTTGGATTTTGTTTTTCTATACTATTTGATATGTATTCTCTTATATGTTCTATATCTTCTGATATTTTAAATATATTTGGTAATGCATTACCATGTAAATTTTCTAGTTCTTTTAAAAAAATTATTAGTCTTTCAATATCCACACTATTAATTCCCCTTATATTCAAGCTTTCCATAATAACACTCCCTTTTTATTCATTACAGTAAAGCTATATACTAACTATAGATCTTAATGTATTAAAGCAAATTATATATTCTTCATATAAAATTTGCAATTTTATTCTTATAATTTTAATCTTGATAATTTCTACTTTCTGAAATATACTTTATATTGATTTTTATTTCAAAAAATTACATTAAGGTGATATATATGAATAAAAAAAAGAAAGTAGCAGTAGGTCTTAGTGGAGGAGTAGATAGTGGAACTACAGCTATGATTTTACAAGAAAAAGGATTCACAGTAGTTGGAGTAACTATGAGGCTTTTTGATCATCAAGATAAAGAAATAGAATCTGCAAGACTTGTAGCAGATACTCTTGGAATAGAACATCATGTAGTAGATTTTAGAGATGAATTTGAAGATGTTGTTATAAAGTATTTTAAAGAAACTTATGAAAAAGGCAAGACTCCAAATCCTTGTTTAAAGTGTAATAAGTTTTTTAAATATGGTAAGCTAATGGATTTTTGTAAGAGCATAGGTTCAGATTTTTTTGCAACTGGTCATTATGCAAGAAAGATATATGATGAAAAAACTGATACTTATAAATTATTAAAAGCAATAAGTAGCAGAAAAGATCAGTCGTATAATCTATTTCAATTATCTCAGGAAGATCTTAAATATCTTATATTTCCTATAGGAGAATTTAACTCTAAAGAGGAAGTTAGAAAAAAGGCTCTAACTAAGCTAAATATAGTTTCTAAAAAGAGTGATAGTACTGGAATTTGCTTTATAGAGCATAAAAAGCTTGGAAGATATTTAAAAGAAGTAAATAGTTCTTCTGTAAAAGAAGGTAATTTTGTAGATAAAGAAGGAAACATTTTAGGTACACATAAAGGTCTAGCATATTATACAATAGGTCAAAAAAGAAAACTCGGAGAAAATCTTTCATTTAACTATGTAGTTACAAAAATAGATTCAGAGAAGAACGAGATAATTTTAGGTTCTGAAAAAGACTTAATCACAACTAAGCTAGTTCTTAAAGATACGAATTTTATAAATCCGAATATTGTTCTTCCTTTTGATTCAGATATAAAAGTAAGTCAGTGGTCTGAAGTCTATAGAGGAAAAGTTCTTGAAAAAGATGGTGATATAGTTATAGAATTTTATGACCCAGTAAGAGCTCCCGCACCTGGACAAGCTGCTGTATTTTATATAGGAGATGAAGTTATTGGTGGAGGATTTATAAAGTAAAGCCCTAAAAAACATCTAGGGTTTTATTTTATAATACTTATCTTAACTTCATTTCAGTTATTTTAACGTTTGGATTTGTATATCTTCCCTTTTTTTCTGTACTCTTTCCATATTGAATTGCATTAACAGGACACCAATTGATGCATCCCATACATTGAACACATTTATCATTCCATGTAGGTTTCCCATTGACTTTAATACTATTAACAACACATATACTCTCACATAATCCACAAGTTGTACATTTATCATTAACATGAAACTTTTTAGTGTTATTTAAGGCAAACTTATTAAATAACGGATATATTAATTTACTATAAAAACCATCTGAAAATTTATTAATATCAATAAAGACGTTCTTTTTCCTTTCTTCAATTACTTTGTTTATGTCTTCTAGTAATTTTTCTGCATCTTTAAGTTTATTATGTTCCGATGTTTTATCGTCAACATCAAACATCAAAAGATAATTATTAGGCATCCTTATAGAAAATCCACTATCCAAATTAAGTTTTCTATTCTTTAATTGTTTTTCTAATAATTTAAGTGTATTTCCTGTGTTATCACCACAAGTTGCTACCGCAAATATATAATTATCATTATAGTTTTCAAGTTTTAAAATATCTATAAAATCCAGCACAATCTTAGGAGGACCCCAAGCATAAACAGGAAATACAAATCCGATAGATTCACTTTCTTTTAAAATATGTTCATATGTTCCTTTTCCACTATTCATTATTGACGCAATTGAACTAATATTTTCCTCATTATACTTACCAATTTCTTTTGCTATGTGTAGAGAATTACCTGTACCTGTGAAGTAAAATATCACAATATCACTCCCTAAAAAATTATCATAAGAATTAAGCTTCATTTTGTTTATTATTTTATATTATTACACTTAATTTAGATTAATCCTTTTTTACTTAATAAATTTATGTATCTCTATACAATTTGTAACTTGTTGTTTTTTATACTCATACAATATATTGTGCTTGATTTTTATCAAATATCTTAATGGCAAGTTAGATTTAATATTCAAGACCTTAATACTATTTAATTTTGGAGGTTTTCATAATGCTTAGTCCATCTACTAGAATTTATTTTTGGTCTGGTATCATGAGAGATCATGCAGAATTTTTTTTAACTTCACTATCTTCTAGGGAAACAGAATTTATCAACGCAGCACATTTTTATAAGACAGCATTTATTAATATAAGAAAAGAAGCAAAAATGCTAAGAAATAAATGTGATTCTATAGCAACTAAAGCTTTAGTTAACAAAGTAATTTCCCTTCTTTCAGATTTTATAAACTTTAAAAGACTTGCTACAAGAGAGCTTCTCCAATGTAATATTGAACTTGGATTACCTCCTACATTTGTTAATCATATGATAAATGAAGCTATGGAATTTTATAGAGAGCTTAACATAATGAAGCTAGGTAAATCCATGAATTCTGTAGAAGAAAATATTTTACTTCACAAAATATGGCTTCCTGATGCAGCAGGTCATGCTTCATCAATAGCAGCAGAGTTGGATCCTACTGAAACAATTATGATAAAAGAAGCTGAAAAATTTGAAAAGACTTTTAATAATTTATTTATTAAAGCAAGAGAATTAGGTCAAATGCTAGAAAGAACATGTCTTAAAAATGGTTCTTTAGAATGGCTTAACAAAGAAGTTGAAATAGAAATTAATAATTTTATATGTTTCCTCGATAAAATTCGAATGTTAAGAGAAGAATGTAAGTTATTAGGCACTTTAAAGCCTCTCATACCAGATCATATGATTCGAGAAGAAAAATACTATTTATATAATGTTAAGAGTTTAAAACGAAAATAACTAAAAGACTGTAAGAAGTTTTATGAGTTTAGCAAAACTTCTTACAGTCTTTTAATATAAATATATATCTGAAAATTCGATATTAACACTTTCAATAATTTTATTTTCTTCAACTAACTCATCTGTGGTAGCACATACTTCATCGTAATAATCAGTTTTTGGAAAAGTAATCATGAATTCGCTTCCTTCACCAATTTTACTTTTTAATGATATATTTCCGTTCTGAAGCTCTACTAACGATTTTACAAGTGATAAACCAAGCCCACTTCCTTCACACTTTCTTCTTAAAGACTTATCTACTTGAGAAAATCTTTCAAAGATCGTATCTTGTTCATCGTCTGGAATGCCAATGCCATCATCTTTTACATTCAATATAACTTCATTATCTCTATCATAGATATCTACCGATATATTTCCATTTTCTTTTCCATATTTAACTGCATTAGATAGTAAATTTAGGATAATTCTTTCTATAAGATTTGGATCGCATAAAACATAACTTTCTTCAACACTAGTATCAAATACTATATCTATATTTTTACTTTTAACATAAAATGAAACAGAAGATACTATACTCTCAACTATGTAAACTATATTATGGTGTTTCATACATGGCTTAAAAAGTCCAGTATCTATTTTTGTAATATCTATTAGATTGTTACACATTCTAAGAAGTCTATAACAATTTTGTTTTACTATTTCATTATATTTTTCAATTCCACTAATATCATTCTTTTTAATATATATATCCTCTAGCTGTAATGCACTATATATTACATTTATCGGAGTTCTTAGTTCATGAGATAAATTAGCAAAAAATTCAGTTCTAATTTTTTCACTTTCTATTTTTTGATCTAATTCAGCCTTTAATTCATAAAATTTCTTTCTCTCTGACATATTTCTTATAACCATTAAGTTACATAATTTATTTTCAAATACAGTTTCTATTTCGCAAATTTCAGTATCCAATCGATTACCATCTAATGTCATAAGTTCTAAATTAAGAAAACGCTGTTTTTTATTTTCAACTGTAATAAAGTTTTCTTTAAACTCATCAATATACTTATCATGTATTATACTAAACATGCTATTTCCGATTATTTCACTTCTGTTCTTTGCATTAAGTAAATTTACTGTAGCATTATTTACAAAAACTATTTCTTCTCCACATCTAATAAGTATTGAATCTGGTAAGGATTTAACCAGCTGTTTGTATCTTTCTTTACTTTTTTCGAGTCTATCTCTTGTGGTTTCTAACTGATTATTTTTAATATTTAATTCCTTATTTATTTCTTCCAACTTACACGTTCTATCGTTTAATCCTTTAAAAAGTATATTATATGGCTCTCTTAATACTAACTTCATAATTGATTTATATAAAAAGTAAAAAGATAAAACCCTACATACATGAGCCAAAAATGCTATGATACCATTTGGATCAATATAAAAGATTAGGAATACTCTAGACAGTACCGTAAAAATCATGGAAAGAATAACTGTGTAATTATCCTTTTCAAAATCTAATTCATTTTTATGTTTATAAAGTAAATACGTTGGGAAAATAAATATTAAACAAGAAAAGATATTAATCCAATGATTAAGAACAGTTTGACCATATCCTTCTAAATAAAAGGCTGGAGATATATCCAACGTATATGTTACTAACGTTATAACTGTTATTGCAGTCATGTATATATAAGTGATTTTCCTACAATCAACTTTTTTATTAATAAACTTAAATGCAATTGCCATAGAAATAGCTTGGATATAAGTTGATATAGCACCTAGCTGAATAGATATGTTCAACGAACTTTTAGAGATTATGTTTATACCTTCATAGTTTATTACATGCAATAAATTAATAGCTCCTACATATCCAAAGCCTATTGCTAAAAAAGAAAAAAATCCATTTTCTGAAGCCTCAGAAACATTTGTAGCTACAACTAGCATAAGAAATCCAATCAAAACTGTATAACTCTCAGATAAAAAGTGAAATAATAATTTATTATACGAATATACTAAAGTACAAATCATTGTTATACCTAATATTAGTAATGTATTTTTGATATTAAAAGCTTTGCGAATATTTATATTAATCCAACTTAGTATGTCATTTAATCTCAAGATGTACACCTCCTTGTAAATAATAACATATTATGTCATTATTTTGTATAAAATTTTGTAAATATATTGTCATTATTTTTACTATATTGGTAAATAATAGAACATATATCTACTTTCAATCGTTTTATGTAGTTTTTTATTTTATATATACTTTATAAAATAAATATTTCCTCTATATAAAATAAAAAAGTCCGCTATTAATTATAGCAGACTTGATTAAAAAACATATATCATTTTTTTAATATACTATATAGCATTTAGAAATATCTTTACAACTCATCTATTATTTTCTGAAACTTTTTAGGATTAAGTTCATGTGTTATAAACTTTCCTCTATAAAAAAGTGAATAATTTGTACATGCACAAGGACTATCTATAGCCTTCTCTCTACTATCTAGCTTAATAGTTTCATATGTAAATCCTTTTTCTAGTGCAATTTGACTTTGAACAGTATTAATATAGTAATCATTAAAAGGACAAGTATCAGAGTAGTATACTTTAAATCCTCCATTATCATCACATATTCCATTTTTAACATTAGGCAGAAATTTAGGTATATCCGTATCATCATTAAATCTTAAATACAATAATTCAAAATAAGGTTCGGCTGTATCAGCTACTAAAAATCCATTTTTAATAAAAAAATTCTTATCACTCAAATATGGTCTTTTCTTATTACTACTAAGTACAATTATTCCATTCTTACCTTTGGATTTTGAATCAGTTATACATCTATTTAATAATTCTTTGCCATAACCTTTTTTAGAATATCTTCCTGATACCCAAAAACAGTTTATTACCATATAATTTACTGCATCTACTGGAAGATATGCTATTTCTGATGGACAATATTCTATAAATACCTTCGCTCTTTCATTTAATTTAGTAAATACATATCCTTTTTCAATTTCTTCTTTTAGCCAACTTTTTTTTGATTCATATCCATTTTTGCATTTTCTATCAGATATTGCACAGCATATATGTTCTTTATCTATATTTTCTGTTGTTAATGTAATAAAGTTCATCGTATTACTCCTCACCTATCTTTTCTTTTACAGGATGTCTTATAATCGTTCTTAATTTTTCAGGCAAAGTCTTTCTTGGATCTGACAAGTAAATCTCATGATGTTTGCCTCCATCCATAAGTCTTTCTTCTAAGTTATTTTCTACCATAAACGCTTTCATTTTTTCAACTGTCTCAGGCTCATTTTTATATGATCCTCTATGCATGGCTTGTACACATAATCCTTCATTATAAGTCTCAAATGATACTTTTGATAAATCTATAACTCCCTTTTTTCTCTTATATTCATTACAAGCCCATTGAAAAACACTATCTGTAACAAATTCAGGTTGTCTTATCATTATAGCCCAAACCCAATTATCTCTTTCTCTAAAACTAAATTCTCCATCCTCTATCCACCATAATCCTTCAAGAGGAGGCATTACATATTCAAAATATCCTTCTGGTTGATTCCCTTTCATCTTACTCATTTTTATAGTAAAGCTAAGTCCATAAAGAAGTTCTACAGCCTGTTGAAAAACCTCACTATTTGGATCGCCTTTTCCAGATACCATAATAAAATTCATTTCTGGAACATTGACTATAGATGGTTTAGATTTAGGTTGATATAAATCTTTGTATTCCTTCTTATAGTCTAATTTTTTATTCATTTTGATTTACCTCCTAATTGATAATATATGTTATACCCCTTAGTCTCTTAATTATATTTCATATATTTTAGTCTTATCTTAAGTTTATATTTTTAGTTGTTGCCACAATCTTATCAGAACAAACTTGACAACAGTATGTCATATTTAGAAACTATTTTTCATAAACTTCTATAGCTTTTCTCATTCTATCTATAACAATTTCTCTTATATGTTCTGGTTCAATAACCTCTACAGAATTTCCAAATGACATAATATAGCCATAAACCCATTCATCTTCTGGCAATGTCACTGTTACAATGCAAGTACCATCAGTATTCTTACTTATATACTCCTCATCATAATAATCAAATACACGATTTAAAACTTCTGGCTGAAAATGCAGTTTTAAGGTTACAAGAGACTTTGGCTTATCTACATATTGTCCTTTGTGAACTTCTTCTGTTTTTCTACGTTCAAAAGTTTCTTCTGTTATAAGTAAGTTTTTAATCCTGGATATTCTAAAAGTACAAAAACCTTGACGCTTTCTACAATAACCCCATAAGTACCATGCCTGGCCTTTGAAAATAAGTCTCATAGGTTCTATATAACGTTGACTTTTAATGCCTTCAGAATTTATATATTCAAAATAAATTACTCTTTTTCCAATTATGGAGTTTTTAATATCTATAAATTTATTATTTTCGTTAGGACTGCTTCCCCAATGAGAAAAATCAATATATACCCAATCATCTATATTTATGTTTTTAAATAACGCTCCTATCTTATCAAGTACGATATTAATTTCTGGATAGTTCGTTGCTTGTAAAGTTTTTAAGGCTAGTATTAGACTTTCACTTTCCTGATCATTTATAAGTGTATTATTAAGAGAATAATTATCTAGTAAGGATATTCCTCCACCATTTCCTTTATTAGTATAGATAGGTATTCCAGCACTAGATAATATATCTATATCTCTATATATAGTCCTTGTAGATACTTCAAATTTTTCTGCAAGCTCTTTAGCTGTTATGGTTCTTTTATTTAATAAAGTCATAACTATCTCAAACAATCTATTTATTTTCATTATTCTCACCCAAAAATAGTATATCAATCAAATATGACATCATAAAGTCATATTTGATCTTTAAAGTCAATTTTGTGAAAAAACTATTTATAGAATTATCTATTTTTTAATGATTCTTAAAATAATTTCATATATTAAGTTATTTTAATTAAATATAATGAATCAAATAACATTTAAAATCATAAAAAAATAGCTAGATGTTCTAGAACATCTAGCTATTTTTTCTTTCGGTATTCTATTTATATTAATATATAAGTCTTTAGAATCATTATAATATATCTATATTAATAGTTAGTTTGAAGTTTTATTAATTTGATATCTTATTTTTATCATCTATAGTAACATATTTACTATTTATAATTTATTCGATTTAATATTTCCACTATCATTTCAATTCTATCAAAAGGAGTTATAAAATATAAACCATCAACATGTTGTTTTATTTTATTAGCTATTTCTATTGCTATCTCAATACCAACTTTTTCTCCTTCTTCTCTTGTCATATTTTTATGAAATCTATTGACATATTCTTCAGGTATATGAATTCCTGGAACCTCGTTATTTAAAAACTGAGCATTTTTATAAGTAACTATTGGCATAATACCACCGAGTATCTTCACTTTATACTTTTCTCTTGTCTTTGCTAAAAATTCAACTGTCTCATCCGAAAAAATTGGCTGTGTAAAAAATGTATTGGCTCCTTTATCTACTTTCTTTAACATTCTATTTATCTCTGCCTCTTTATTTGGAACGTTTAAATTTACAGCTCCACTTATGTTAATCTTATCTGATTTAAATATTTCTTTATTCATTTCAGATATAAGTTCTATTAGCCTATATGAATTTAGGTTAAATACACTTTTAGTTGAGATTTTATCTATATCCAAAATAGGATCACCTGTGATCACCAACATATTTCTAATATCTTCAATGTGAGCTGCTAATAACCCTGATTTTAACGCATTTAAATTCTTATCTCTACAACACACATGTGGCATTACATCTATACCAACTTCTCTTTTAATTTTTGCAGCAATCATAATAGAATCTACCCTTGCTATTGCTCTAGGAGAATCTGCTATTGTCACAATATCTACTCCATGTTCTTTGCATGTTCTAGCATTTTCAATCATTCTTTCTATAGATGTATCAAATGGTGGATCTAATTCAACTGCTATTATAAAATCTTGTTTTTCTATTTTATCAACAAAATTATTTTCTTTTTTATTTTCAGATATTAATTTTGTTCTTTTTGTTTCAACATGTATATTTTCATCAGTTGTTTTTATTTTTAATCTTTCCACTAAACTTTTTATGTGATTTGGTGTTGTACCACAACAACCACCTATTATTTTAGCTCCTAGTTTACTAATATCTACTACAATATCTCCAAAATATTCAGGGTTATTTACATAAACCATTCTTTCATTTATGATTTCTGGATAACCAGCATTAGGTAATGCCGAAATTGTATCACTAAAAATATCCATATTCTTTAACAATCTATATAAGTGAGTAGGTCCTGATCCACAATTAAATCCATAAGCATCTATGCTTTTTATTAATTTTAATTCATCTATTATACTTTTGATACTAATACCTTTTCTAGTAAATCCATCTAGTGTAACTGCAAATTGAGTTAATATAAAAGCATCACTATTTTTACTTTTTATATATTCAGATATCTCTTTTAGATAATCTATCGTACCAAAAGTTTCAAAAACAAATATATTTTCTCCTAACTCCATAAATGTATCTATAATGAATTTATATTCGTCTAAAATATCTATATCATCTTCTTTTTTAAATCTAGATTCATGAATAGGACCTATACTAGCACCTATAAATACATCTGTTCCTTCTGTAGCTTTCTTAGCTATTGTATATCCTTTTTCTATTATTTCTTTCACCTTTTCTCTAGTTACTCCTAAAGATATTGTGTTAGCAGAAAAGGTATTAGTTCTAATTAATTTAGCCCCTGATTTAATGTAGTCTACATGAATGTCTCTTATCACTTGCGGCTTATTTATATTTGCAAACTCGCAGAAGGATACTTTATCTCCTGTTATTTCAGAATAATATGTTCCCATAGCTCCATCTGTAATTAAAATGTTTTCTTTTAAGTATTCCTGAAGCATTTGTTTCTCCCCTTTTTTAATAGTTAATCTTTAGCCTTTATCGATAATTTATAAATAATAGTAAAATAAAAAACTCTTTCAAGATGAAAGAGTTTTATTATCAAATGTATTTCACCTCATCTTCCGACAAATATCGCAGGATTTAGCACCACGTATCTAAATAGATACAGGTTGCTGGGTTTCACAGGGCCAGTCCCTCCACCACTCTCGATAAGAGATTTGTATTTTATTGTTATTTATTTATATCAAATTATAACATATGTCTGTTAAGTGTCAATAGTATTTTTCACTTTTCATGTATAATTAAACAATTATTATATTAGATATCTTCTTACTATATTAACAATTCATACCCATATTTCAAGTTTATAATCTGTAAATATTATAGTTTTCTTTTTAGTTATTTTGAATATATATACAATATATTCTTAGATCTTTCATATATCTATCTTTGAAATTTTTACTTTTAAAGTTCTTATAGTATATTCATTAAAATTAGTACTACTTTTATAAAAACAATATGTAATGTCTACTTGACATCAAAACAGAGTGATGATATATTCACATGTAAGGTTAACATTACAGAGGTGGTATTAATGAAAAATAGATTAAAGGAACTTCGTGAACGTTATGGATTAACTCAAGAACAATTGGGAGAACTTATAGGAGTATCAAGACAAGCAATTAACGCTATTGAAACAGAAAAATTTGAACCTTCTATATGGTTGGCTTATGATATTTCTAAGATATTTCACTGTTCCATAGAAGAAGTTTTTCTTTTTGAAGAAAGCGAAAAAAAATCAAGATCACAGCAAAGTAGAGGTGTCGTTTAAATGGCATTTAGACAAATTAGACTTTTTGATGACGAAATATTAAGGAAAAAAAGCAAAGAAGTTGAAGTAGTAGATGATAAAGTAAGACAACTACTAAATGATATGGCAGACACTATGTACAATACAGAAAATGGTGGAGGATTAGCTGCCCCACAAATAGGCGTATTAAAACGATTAGTTGTAATAGACATGGGACAAGGACTTATAAAATTAGTTAATCCAAAGATAATTAAAGAAGAAGGAAAACAGAAAGTTATAGAAGGATGTTTGAGTATTCCTAATACATGGGGAAAATTAATAAGGCCAGCAAAAGTAACAGTACAAGCATTAAATGAAAATGGTGAGGAGATTATACTAACAGGTAAAGGAGATTTAGCAAAATGCTTTTGCCATGAAATAGACCATTTAGAAGGTATTCTTTTTACTGATTTAGTCACTGAATATATAAAATAACTCTATTATGTTCATTAAAATTAGTCTATATCAATGAAATTACTAGTAATATCAAGAAAAATCACTTATGAATTTTATTCTAATTCATAAGTGATTTTTTAATGTTATTTATTAAATTTATGTCTCAAAATGAAATCCATTACTTACATAGATAACTTATTAAAAACTTAAATTTACTTATCTTTTCTTTTTACAGGCACTTGGACTTCAGTTAGCCAGTCCTCTTCCTTATCTTTATTCCATATACCGTCAATATATGATTCTCTAGGGTTATCAATGACCTCATACTCATTATCCTCGATCCATTTAAAAGCAAATGAATATGCAGATCCGATAGTTGCGTAAGAACCTTTATGCAATACACATACAGCAGTAGGAACGGCTTCAATTGTTTTAAATTTTAGTATATCTGTGTTTTCTTTTAGTTCTGTTATAGCTTCACATATTTCTACATCTATGTCTTTCTCCTTGTATTCACCATCGTGATAAATATTAAAGCAATAATTTGGAGTATCACATATACATCCAACTCTCTCCATCTCTTTTGCCATAACATTTGGACATAGTTCATATAGTGCATGGTAACTTGGTATTACTTGTCTCATAGAAGCTACTATTACCTTAGGTAATTCTTTGATAATCGCATTATACATAGAATACTTTTCTCCTTTCATACTACTTAGATAACTACGAATCTGTAAAAGCTTTGCTTTTTCGGCTATAATATTTTTTAAGATATCTTGTTCTTTTAGTTTTAAGAACACTTCGATTGTAATAGGATTATTTATCACTTCTTTTATTTCATCCAAAGATAGTCCCATTTGTTTTAATGTGATAATTTTATGAAGTTTGGGTAATTGTTGTGAAGTATAATATCTATATCCTGTAAAATCATCAACATGTTCTGGCTTTAGCAAACCTATTTCATCGTAGTATCTCAATGTTTTTGTAGTAATTCTATTAATTTTTGAAAATATACCTATTGAAAACATCAATATCACCTGCGCATTTGATTTGATATTTTAAGTATAATCTTTTCCCTAAGGTAAAAGTCAACTAACTAATTTAAACTTTTTATAAAATCAAAGTTATTATAATTTATTGTAACTCTTACGATTTCGATGGATCTTATTTATTTTCTTTTGTTCATTAAGAAACTTAGAGTAACACCCATAAACTAGTTTTTGTTTTTCAGACGACACACCAATAATAAAATACTGAAATACTTTAAGCCACTGTTTAAAATTTAAATCAGTTGGACTATCTGTAATTTTAAATTCTATATTTTTTGAAAGACGTTTAAGTTGTTCATTGGAAAAAATGTATTTAAGTCTTTCTCTTAGATTTCTCCCTTTCATTTTGAAAATATATGATATAAAGTCTTTGTATAAGTCAGTTTCCTGAATCTCAACTAAAGCATTACTTCTTTTCTCAATATGAAGCATAACACTATTAACTTTTGGAACAGGAGTAAAGTCAGTATTTTTAAGTCTATAAATAATTTTCAAATCAAAGTATGGTTTAAGAAGTAAAGATCGCATACTTTCCTTATTATATGGATCTCCAGCATATTTTCTTGCTGCTTCTTCTTGAAGAATAATATATGAATCCTCAGGAATATTAGATACTGATGTTAGTCTTGATAAAATTTCTGCTGTAATATTATATGGAATACTTGAAAAAACTTTATATTTATCATTACTCGGTATATCTGTTTTTAAAAAATCTCCATATATAATTTCAACGTTTTTTGTATCACCAAATAAATGTTTAAGCTTCTCATACAAACAAAAATCATATTCTATTGCATATACTTTCTTGCATTGTTTTGCAAGTTGTTTAGTTATAATACCTTTACCTGGACCAATTTCAATTACAGTATCATCTTTATTTATACTACTTTTTTGCAATAAATCAGATACTAACTTAGTGCTATGAAGAAAATTTTGTGAATGCCATAATTTTTTGTTATTTCTTAACTTTTTATTTTTATTAACCATTTTAGAATCCTCCACTATTTATAAAATTTAAATAATAATTTAATGAGGATTCTTGTATATAGACAATCATATAATATAACTCTTATAAATAAATTCTTGTAATGTTTATTTTACTTAATCAAGTATTATTTGTTTTCTTGGCTACTTCTTTATCTTTACACGAATTTAAAAACTTTTTAATTAATGTAAGGAAGTAAAATCAAAAAAAGGCTATAGATGAACAAACTATTCATCTATAGCCTTTTAAAATTAACTTATATCTACAAACCCTAAAAATAGACATAAAAATATCGTGGTCAGAGAACACGATTCAAAATTAAAATATATAATATAAACGTATGAATGTTCTTTACAAGAATCCCCTGAAATAAGGTACAATAAAATACACCTAAAATTCTAGGCACAATATACCTTACAACATATTTTATTGTTTTTATTCAACAATTAAAAAACGAATTCTTATAAAAAAAGTTCCCACACGCAATTCTCCTTTCAATAATAATAAGCAAATTATAACATAAGTGTTTTTGCTTATCAAGTAATGAAATATTTATTATTTTTATACAATTCACTTGTATTTCTTATTTTTACTAATAATTATAATATCTGATATTAAAAAAGGGGTTGAACTTAAACTCCAGCCCTTTTAATATGAGTTATTTACCTTCGTCTTGTGCAAAAATTTTAACTATAACATGTATTGTTAAATCTTAATTATAACTTTTATTCACATTTTTCATATTTATAATATTCACTGCGGTAACACTTTGTCATAATTCCCTCTTCACCATCTGATTTTGTAACCTTGTATTTTTCTCCCTCAGAAAAAAATCCTGATATATCTTCTAATGTATAATTCATGGAAAAAAAGTTATGAGTTTTAAGTTTTCCTGTAAATGTCTTACTTAACTTTCCACAATCATCATCAACAAATCTTGCTTTCCTAAATAAATGAATTTCTCCTTTTTTTATATCGAATTTATACATTTCCTCCATGTTAGACTCCTCCTAAGATTATTAGTATAAATACATTTTGTAACTATTATATAATATTTTAACAATTAAATATAGATATAATTGTCCATTTATAATTTATTTTGTCATTGATTGAAATATTTCAGAATTTAGCGTATATTTATTCAAGATAAACTTTCTTAAAAATATCTGTAACACCATGCTTTCTTGCAGTTTGTTTTATCTTATAATTTAAAAAAGCTGCTAAAGGACGATAAATAATTTTTGGAATTCTTAACGTTAGCAATTCCTGTGGTTTAGAAGATATTTTTTTCCCTTGAAAAATATCCTCTAAGGCAAGTTTAAAAGCTGAAGTAATCTTCTTTCCCTTCCTCCCTAGATTCTCTAGAAGTTCTCCATCTATTATTGAACCTCCTCCATAACTTAAGCCTCCTAGCCAATTCATACCAACAGTTTCAGCAAAATACCTGCAGGATTCAATCATAGGTTGACAAAGAGTTATATCTGGAAAACCACACTGCCCTATCATAAAAAAGTCTTTTCCCTGTTGTTCATTTTCTAATTCTTGATACAATTTATCAAAAAGCCAAATGTTAGGATACGGAAGTGTATCTACATATAAAGGCGCTACTAAGCCTATAACATCACTTGTTAAAATACTTGCTTTTAATTCATCCAATGTATACTTACCATCAAAATAATCAATTACATGAAAAATCTCAACGACACATCCTATATCTTCAGCTAGATTTTTAATTGTACGTGCAAAGCTATAAGAAGTTTTATTTTTTCGAGGACTACCATTTAAAAGAATAAGCTTTTTCCTGTCTAACATTTCGGTACCTCCTTTAGCATATTCAATATTTCATATTCAATCTCTTGATTTTCCTCTGACTTATTAAATATTAATGCTTTATGGTAAGGACACTGCATATTTAATGCGTTTCTTTCTAACAACAATCTAAAGTTTTCAGTCTCTCCTTTAATGTTCTTTTCTGTAGTTCCAATACTTATTATTGATTTATAACCGTAACGTGTAGGATGCAGTAGATGTCCTTCCTTCACAATAAATAATGGTACAGCCATCAACGAAAACTTATCAACTGCCTTTTTTAGTTGAAAGGAATATCCGCCAAAAACAATAGGTGTAAGAAGTACTATACAACTACTTGAAGCTATCGCTCTGATTATATCAGGCATGTTATCATCTACAATACATTTTCCTGGTGTATGGTAAGCACAAGCTCCACAAGACCTACATGGTAATATATTCATATCATTAAGATTAAAATAATAATAACTATCCCCTCTTTGTTTTATCATTCTTGTCAAAATATTTTTTATATTACTTATACTATCATTCTTACTTTCAGATCCATCAAGTATCACCCAATCCAAAATTATCGCCCCTTTTATATAGTCCATTTGGCTAAATCTCATATCTTTTAAACTATAATCTCTCATAGATACTTCATAACTTACGCCATTCAAATATATACTATTAACTCGTATATCTTCTACTTCTTTATATATTTAAATAAGTAGTCACATCCATTTCAATTATTAAGGCTAATACTATAATTAATGTTCTTCTAAGTTTCTTTCTAGTTATTTCTTGTCTGTCCCACTTTAATAAGAAATTCTATCTCATCTTTAATAGAATCAATCATATAATCTAGCTTTTCTATATTTCTTCCTTTTAAGAAAAATAAAAGCTTTCCATGAATGGATGATGCTATTAGATCTTCTAACAATTTAATATTCTCTTCTGCTATATAGCCTTCTTTAGCACATTCAACTATTGTTTCATGAAGAAGTAAACCAACTGAAGGCTTCATATCATTTTTTATAATTTCTTTAGGTGCTTCTCCAAATTCTTCTAGAAATATAAGCTGAAACATATCGGGATTTTCAGCAAAATATTTAAAATATGCTACACCATATATTACAATCTGTTCCCTACAATCTTCTGAATCATTTTTAAAACTTAATATATATTTATAACAATCTTCAAGAAAATCAAAAACACAATAGGCAAGTAGCATATTTAAATCATTAAAGTAGTTATATATAGTTGCATATGAATATCCCGCTTTTTCGCCAATTTTTCTAGCTGTAATTCCTTTTATTCCTTCCTCCTTAATGATCTCCTTTGTAGCATCTATAAAATATTTCATCATTCTCTGTTTTTGTATTTCCTTTCTATCCATTAGTAACACCCATTTCATTTATTTTATTTGTTATTCTCTTTATTGCATCATAATCAACTTTAGAATAACTTTCTTTTATCTTAAATATGCTTTTTAAAAGAAACTTTTCTAAAAAGTTCATTTTTTCTAGATTAATTTCATGTCCTAGATGTTCTTTTATAAATGCTTTTTGAATAATCAGGTCTGGAATATTATATTTCATATATTCAAGTGCCTTTTCTTTTTCTTCTTTGCAGCAAATAAACAGTCCTAAATTTTTTTCAAGCAAACATTCTTTATTGTCTTCGACAAACTTTCTTACTTCACTATGCAGTTTACCTGCATAAATAGCACCACAAATTAGCACAGTATCATAATTATCTACATTTTTACACTTCTGATTTTTTAAATTTATCATATTAACTTTGCCTTTTAAGTCTTTCATAATAAGCTCTGCACATTTTTTAGTAGATCCATACTTAGAACTAAATATAATTAGAGTTTTCATAAACTCACCTCTTTATGTTATTAACATAGTTAATTATATTAACATTGTTAATATAATTATATTTCATACTTCATTTTTGTCAACAATATATTCCATATAATATAAAAATGCAGAGAAAAGATTCTTTTCTCTGCTATGATATCGCTAAAAATAACACTAATAAAAATACTTGTTACTTATAATTTTCTATAATATATTCAACTCCTTTTAGATATAATAGTATTAATAAATATATAACAAAGCTATTTAAAACATACTTGAATTTCATTTTAAGTCATTAAAATTATATTGTATATATTTTAAAGCTTACAGCTTATATTATAAGCATAACTACTGTTACATCTAGTTATCCACTATATAATATTAATAGACACGTTCTGACAAACGTGATAGAATAAAAATATATTTTAGGTGTATCTTCCTTACATTTAATGTCTTCTTTTCAACCCTTTTGTATAAAATAATCTTTGTAGTATTTCCTGTAAATTGTGACTATTTTATAATTTATTAATAATAAAATTTAAAATGAATTGGATGGTGTCTAAAGTTGTTTGAGGATATTTATAAGAACCTATCAAATAAATTAAATCTCAGTAAAGATTCAGTCTTATTAACCATTATGGATCCTGTCGACGAAAAAAGTGGCTCTATTTCAGATAAACTTATTTTAACTGGAGACAATTTAGAATATGACTTTTCTTCCATTAGTAAAGATGAAAGTCTTAATCAAAAAATACCTTACTCTTTAGAAACAGGTAATGTTCAACTTATTAATACTCAAGATGAAAAATTAGTTTTAGTTGAACCTTATTTTCCTGATCCACGTCTAATTGTCTTAGGCGGTGGTCACATTGCTAAGCCTTTAGTTGAGTTTGGAACTAAATTGGGATTTTCTGTTACCGTTGTAGATGACAGACCTTCGTTTGCAAATTCCAATCGTTTTCCTGATGCAGATAAAGTTATATGTGAAAGCTTTGAAAACTCATTTAATTTAATTAATATAAGTAGATCTGACTTTGTTGTAATTGTAACAAGAGGTCATAGGCATGACGGTATTTGTTTACGTAAATCATTAGATTGCAATCCAGCATACATTGGTATGATAGGATCAAAACGACGAGTAAAAGGTATGAAAAATGAATTACTGAATGAAGGTTATACAGAAGAACAACTTAATAAACTTAATGCTCCTATAGGATTAGATATAGGCGCAATTACTCCAGAAGAAATAGCTCTTTCTATAATAGCTCAGGTTGTTAGTTTTAGAAGAACAGGTAGAAGTAGTTTAGATAGTAAAGCTGATAGAAAGAAATTTAATTGGCCAGAATTTGATAGTATCGTAATAGATGAAATGGCTAAAGGAATAGAAGAGCCTAAAGCACTTGTTACTATAATCTCTGCAAAAGGTTCTGTCCCTAGAAAAGCAGGCGCTAAAATGATTGTTTGGGGTGATGGTAGGACAATTGGAAGTATCGGTGGAGGTTGTAGTGAGGCAAGCGTAATAACTACAGCACGAGATGTTATATTAGATAAAGGATATGTCATTCAACATGTTGACATGACAGGAGATGTAGCAGAAGAAGAAGGTATGGTCTGCGGTGGAATAATGGATGTACTAATTGAATCTTTCTAGATTGATATATATCTAATTATAAATTATAATTAAAATCACATCTTAATGGATGTGATTTTTTTATCAATCATTATTATCTGCTTTACATTTTATGATCATTTAATTCATCTGTTTAATGTTTGTCAAAACATCTAAGAGTTTGTGAAAAAATACGCTGGCTTAAGAATTTTTAACATCTCAGCCAGCATATATAGAAGTCACACTATTTCATTATTTTACAGATACTATTTGTAAATTCTACAGGATCATTAACTGGTAATCCTTCAATAAGAAGTGCTTGATTATATAATAAATTTGTATAAAGATTTAATTTTTCTTTATCCTTTTCGTAAGCATCTTTTAATGATTTAAATACATCATGATTAATATTAATTTCCAATATCTTATCAGCTTTAATATTCTCATCATTAGACATTGTGCTTAGTACTTTTTCCATTTCTATTGAAATCTCACCATCATTTGAAAAACATACAGGATGGTGCTTCAATCTTTTTGATGCTCTTACATCTTTTACTTTATCTGATAATATATTTTTCATATATTCAAAAAGTTCTTTACTATCTTTTTCATTAGAGGAATTATCATTTTCGTTCTCTTCCATTTCAATTCCTAAATCACTACTTGATACAGATTTAAATTCTTTATCTTTATATGACATTAATACCTTAATTGTAAATTCATCTATATCATCAGTAAAATACAATATTTCATATCCTTTTTCTGCAACTAATTCTGTTTGTGGAAGCTTATCAATTCTTTCATTTGATTCTCCAGATGCATAGTAAATATATTTTTGCTCTTCAGGCATTCTTGAAATATATTCATCTAAAGTTACTAGTTTTTTCTCTTTAGACGAGTAGAACATTAACAAATCTTTTAATGTATCTTTATTACTTCCAAAGTCATTATAAACGCCATATTTTAATTGTCTGCCGAAAGATTTATAAAACTCTTCATATTTTTCTCTTTCATTCTTAAGGAGATCTAACAACTCATTTTTTATTTTATTTGTAATGTTTTTCGCAATCAGTTTAAGTTGTCTATCATGCTGTAGCATTTCTCTAGATATATTAAGAGATAGATCTTCAGAATCCACCATTCCTTTAACAAAACTAAAATAGTCTGGTAATAGCTCTGAACATTTATCCATTATAAGTACACCGTTAGAATATAACTCTAAACCTTTTTCATATTCTCTTGTATAATAATCAAATGGAATTTTTTCTGGAATAAATAAAATTGCGTTATATCTTACAAGACCTTCTGCTTTTATATGAATATGTTTAACTGGTTTATCAAATCCATAATGTTTTTCAAAATAGAATCTTTCATAATCTTCTGAAGTAAGCTCACTTTTATTTTTCTTCCATATTGGAACCATATTATTTATGGTCTCTTCCTCTATATACTCTTCGTATTCACTATCACTATCTTCTTTAAGCTTACTCTTAGTTAAGTCCATCTTTATTGGATATCTGATAAAATCAGAATATTTTTTTATAATGTTTCTTAATGTGTATTCTTCTAAATACTCATCATATTTTTCATCTTCTGTATTCTCTTTTATCTTCAATATAATCTCAGTACCAACTGAGTCTTTTTCACATGGCTCTATAGTATATCCATCAGCCCCTTGTGACTCCCATTTATAGGCTTCATTGCTACCTAAAGCCTTACTAATAACTGTAACAGTTTCAGCTACCATAAAAGCTGAGTAAAATCCGACACCAAACTGTCCAATAATATCATAACCATCTTTTAACTCAGTTTCTTTTTTAAAAGCTAATGATCCACTTTTAGCAATAGTTCCGAGACTATCTTCAAGTTCTTCTTTCGTCATACCTATTCCAGTATCAGAAATCTTTAGTAATCGATTTTCTTTATCTGAAACTACCTTTATGTAATACTTATCTTTATCAAAACTAAGACTATCATCTGTTAGAGCTTTATAATACATTTTATCAATTGCATCACTAGCATTAGAAATAAGTTCTCTTAAGAAAATTTCCTTATGAGTATAGATTGAATTGATCATTAGGTCTAATAATCTTTTAGATTCTGCTTTAAATTGTTTTGTTTCCAATTAAATCTCCCCTTTTAAAATATTAAAACTAGACTTGTATTTTATAGTTCATTTTTTATTAGCACTCTACATCATTGAGTGCTAGTCCTTATTTTTTATATATCACATTATATTTATTATGTCAATTTCTTTTTAGGATTTTTATATAGCTTATTAATTTATTAAACAATAAAAAAGAGTAATCTCTATCTTTAGGTAAATTACTCTCTATTCATTGAATTTTATTGAATTAAGTATAAAGTATTTTCTATATGATTACTCATCCTTATTCAGTATCAACTTCTTTTAGAAATTTCCATGTTAAACCTAAGTCATCCGAGGTATATAATGCATATCCTTCTCCTTCTTTATGATCGAGTTCCCAATGAGGTTGTTTGACTTGAAGATACCATTTTCCATTTCTAATATAAGGAGATTCTGCCTGAGTAAAAGGATATATATTAGACTTTTTCTTAAGTACTTCGCTTTCTATTTTTACTCCATATTTCTCAACTTGAACAGGACTCCATGATTTTCCTCCATCATCTGTTCTATATAAACAACCTCTATCATCTATTCCCCCATAACTGACAAAACCAATATCAGGATTTATGAATCCAACGGAGTGTATAATCCACGATTTAGGCAATATGCTAACTTTATTCCATGTTTTTGATGAATCTTTTGTCTTATAGACAGTGATTTCTTCACTGTGCATAGCATAATCACTAGCTATAAATGCATAACCTATTTCTTTAGTTGGAAAGCTTTTAAACTTTACATCAAGTCCCTCTAAACTAGTTAACTCTTCTTTAAAAGTTTCACGTTTTATTTTATCATAATCATTTGATTCATACTGATCATCTTGATCATCTCGATTATTTTGATTATCTTCTACTTTTATTCTATTACCTTTTTCATCAAAATAAATTGTTTTTTGTGGGTCATGTCCATACTCTGTATCAAATGGATCATATCCTCCTTCTCCATAATATTCTTCTGTCAAAACTGGCTTACCCATAACAAATAAATTATGATAGGAGTGATAATACACATTTACACTAAAAAAACTATTTACAACTGCAATCATCTTTTTATTATCTTTAATAATAAGATGTTCTGGATCATAACTAGATACTAAAATATAAAGTGATATAAAAAATACATATATACTTATAATAACGCATAATAAGGGACTTAGTGAAAAAATATATTTGACATACTTCTTCTTAGAACTCACTTCTTTGTATTCTTTATATGATTGTTGTAAAACAATAGCTAATAATATTAGAATAGCACATACCCCTATTACTCCAATCAAAGCTACAGCTAATCCAACCCATGGACGAAACATTAAATTGTATTTATCAAGTATTATTCTTCTTATTAGAAATATTCCTGAAAGAAGTATTAATATAGATAATAATAAAAATATAATTTTTATCTTTTTAGTTTTTAATATTCATAGCACCACCTCTAAATACATCTAATATAGATTGTCCCAATAGAATAATTACAGTTCTCTTATGTCCTGGAAATTTTAAAAATTAACTATAATTGTCTATAATTTAATTCATTACGGTTATTGTTGAACATAGTTTATAAGTCCTAACATCTTTTCTGAAACAAAACCATCACACATAAGTAAACTTTGTACCTGCTAAAAATTAGTTATACTATTTCAAGATTATATCATAATGAGTATAGAGAATATACCAAATAATTCCTCTCTTTAAAAACAAAGATACTTTTTATCTCAATGATAAAATCGAATATATAAGTCGAAAAACTTAAATTTACAATGAAAATTTATCTTGAAGCAATATATGAATTTTCAGATAGAGAAAAGGAAGTATGAGTAACAGATATTTCTATCATTCAAAGATTCATGAAAACATACAAAAATTAAAAAGTCCCCCTAATATAATTCATGCTCTATAATAGGAGGATTTTTTCTTTTAGTATCAGTTTTTTATATTTTTTATTACTAAAAATATTAAATTAATTAAAAGCTTTACTATAAGGAACACACATTGGAGTATTATATATTGGATCTTTTATAATCATACAATCCATATTAAAAACGTCTTTTACAGTCTCTTTTGTAATTACATCATCAGGTTTGCCCTTTTTATAAACCCCTTTATTCTTTATAGCAATAATATGATCTGCATATCTACAACTTAAATTGAGATCATGCAAAACCATAACTATAGTTTTTTTCTCATCCCTATTGAGTCTATATAATAAATCAAGAACTTCTATTTGATGCGTCATATCCAAGTAAGTAGTTGGTTCATCTAGAAGTATAATATCTGTTCCCTGTGCCAATACCATAGCAATCCATACTCTCTGTCTTTGTCCACCAGATAAAGAGTCCACATTCATATCTGATAATTCTAAAGTCTGAGTAGATTTTAAAGCTTTGTTTACCATTTCCTTGTCTTCATCTGTGTGTTTATTCTTCCAACTTTGATATGGATGTCTTCCCATTTCTACCAATTCTCTAACTGTAAGACTACCTGGAGCCATAGGACTTTGAGGTAGTATGGCTAGATTTTTAGCAATTGTTTTAGTGGGAATTGAAGCTATATCTTCACCATTTAAAATAATAGAACCATCTATTGGCTTAAGTAACCTAGCAAATGATCTTAGCATTGTAGACTTACCACATCCATTGGAACCAATAAATATACTTATTTTATTTTCAGGTATTTCGAAACTAACTTCATCTATAATAATGGAATGATCATATCCTAATTTTAATTTCTGTGCTTCAATTGATTTCATCTTAATTTACCTCCTGACTTTTGATGAAGAATGCATTAGCCATAAAAAGTAAGGACCACCAATAACAGCTACAACAAGTCCAGATGGGACTTCACTTGGATAAATTACTACTCTTCCAATAAAATCAGAGACTAGTAGTATTATTCCTCCAATAAGAGCCGTTAATATAATAACCTTTCTATGTTTTACTCCTACTAACATTCTTGACATATGTGGTGCTAATAAGCCAATAAATCCAACCGTACCTACAGTAGAAACTGCAACTGATGCTAATAAGATACCTACTAAAGATGTTAAAAGTCTTATTTTAGGAACATTAGTACCTATTCCAGTAGCAACATCTTCTCCTAACATAACAGCATCTAAATCTTTACTAAGGATCCACGATATTGGAAAAAATATTATTAGTGAAACTCCGAGAACAATAACATTACTCCATTTGCTTCCATAAGTACTACCTGCTAACCATGTTAATGAAGCTGCAGCACCTACTTTTGTATTCACTATTATTATGTTCACACCTGCAGAACATAAAGCTGTAACAGCCATACCTACTAACACAAGCATAGCTGGATTGAATTTTGATTTACGTGAAATTATAAAAATCACAGTAGCAGCAATAATTGCACCTAAAAATGCACTTATTGTTATTAAATAATTAGGAGAATGAGGAACAAAGTACATAAGTACTAAAGCCCCTAGTGCAGCACCTGGAGTAACTCCTAAAATTGAAGGATCTGCTAAAGGATTATTAAGTACAGTTTGAAGTAGAAATCCACTTAATCCTAGTACGATACCTGCTAGTAGTGCTGTAATCACTCTAGGAAGCCTAATATGATTTATAGTAAGATTAGAAACAGTATCACCTTTACCCATTAAAATAGAGATTATTTCTTTATAGCTGTATTCAACTCCACCAAATCTCAATGACATAAGTAAAGTTATAACCAATACTATTAGTCCTATCATTATAAGTAATTTATAGGAAATCTTAGTCTTGGCTTCTACGACATTCAATCCCCTAGATGAGTTTCTTAAATTTTTACCAGTTTTATATGCAAGATACATAAGCCAAGGCGCACCTAGTAAAGCCGTAAAAGCACCAACTGGAAGTTCATAACTACCACTTGTAAAAATTCTTGCAAGTATATCTGAGCCAATTAGTATAACTCCTCCCCATACGAAAGAAAGAATCGTATAATGGATATGTTTCTTAAATCCTAGTCGCTTAATTATATGTGGAGAAGCAAGTCCAACAAATCCAATAGGACCTACTACAGTGATAACAGCTGATGTAATGATAACTCCAATCATTATACCTACATATCTGTAAGATATAACATTTAGGCCTAAAGAAGTAGCAACATCATCTCCAAGTTCTAAAATATCTAGTTTTGAAGATATTATTATTGCACTAATAAGGCAAATCAAAACTATTGGAAAGCTAAAGTTAACACCACGCCAGCTACTTTGAGCTAAAGATCCCGATCCCCATAGAAATAGTCCAGATGTTTCCTTTTCAAATAATATCTGAAGTGCAGCCGTTATCGATGAAAAAACAAGAGATATTGCTACGCCAGCTAAAGCCATCTGTATAGGATTTGACTTTCTACCGCCTCCAAGATTATATACTATAAGTGCTGTTCCAAGTGCTCCTAAAAGTGCTGGAAAAAATGCAATTTGTATTAAGTTTGACGGTATAAATATTGAGAAAAATATTACAGCAAGATAAGCACCAGCGTTAATACCTAGTGTAGATTCAGATGCTAAAGGGTTTCTCATTAAGCTTTGAAATAGTACTCCACTTACACCTAAAGCTCCACCAGCAATAATACCAATAGCTAGTCTTGGTAATCTTAAATCTCTTATGAGATGGTGTTTCATAGTATCTTTCGGATTTAAAATAGATTCAATAATTTCTTTGAATGATATAGGTATAGACCCTTGATTAATATGAACAACAGATAATATCCCTAAAATAAACAAGCCTCCTATTAACATAGCTAATAGGAGAGTTTTTTCTTTCTTTAAAGTTAGATTATTCATTGTTTGTAAACCTTTCTACTACAGTATCAACAAAAGTTAGAGTTGATAGTGGTCCAAATGGCGAAGCATTTTTACCAATATAATATATTTTGTTATTAGCATAAAAACCTAAGTTATTTAATACATCTTTAGAGATCAGATTAGAATTAAAAACATTTGATTCCTTGTCTGCAATAAATATCAAGTTATGCTTATCTAGTCCTACTAAGTTCTCTACATTAATATTTGTCTGTCCATATTCCTCAAATTTATCTGGTTTGTATAAATTTTTGAATCCAATTTTCTCTAAAATAGCAGTATGAAGTGATGTATCTGTAAATAAATATAATGATGCAGTATCTTTTGTAGATAAATCTATAGCTTCAATATAATTAAAATCTATATCTTTTTGTTCTAACTTATTTTTTGCATCTTTATATGCCGTTTCCAATTTTGAAATAACCTCATCTGCCTTTTTCTCTAATCCTAAAGCAGTACCCATAGTCTTAAGTGATGAAATCATATGTCCATATTCACCTTCTCCACCTTTTTCTGGATAAGGATTTAGAATTATTGTAGGTGCTATTTTACTTAATAGCTCATAATCATATTCGTAATAAGATGCGCTAACTATTAAATCCGGCTTAAGTTTAGCTATTTCTTCTAAATTTGCAGCACCTCTTGTTCCTAAGTTAACTACTTCAGGGCTTAGTTTGCATCAATGTTAACCCATTCTTTAAATCCAGGAATGTCTGTCATACCTACAGGTTGAACACCTAGTGACAGTAAGTTTTCACCATAAATCCATTCCAAGACAACAACTCTTTTAGCTGGAGATTCAAGAACCGTAGTACCTGCTTCATGTTCTATTGTAATAGAACCTTCTTCTTTTTTAGACGTACATCCAACTAGAGATATTATTAAAATAATTAGTATAAATAAACTTGCAAACTTTTTCACGTCATTCCTCCTAAATAAGTATTCATATTATTGCATTTTAAGATATAATAAAACCATGGAAATGATATTCATTATCATTTCCATGGTATCATAAGAGAATATTCATGTCAATAAATTTAGTACTACTCTAGTACCTACCTTCTATTGCTAAGATTTCATATATTTTCTAAAACATCAATTTTTTTCATAGTACTTATCTCATACTGAATTTTCTAAATATCTCCATATATAAACATACTTAGAATAAAAATTAAATTAGAAATGATTATCCACTAAATCTGATGCCTTTTTTAAAAAATTCTCAATAATTTTAAGTTCTTTTTCATTTAAGCTATCTACATATTCAAATAAAGGTTTATCATATTTTTGATGATATTCATTATGAAGTCTATATGCTTCCTGTCCTTTAGAAGTTAAATATAGCTTCAATCTTTTTTTATCTTCTTCATCTTCTACTTTTTCTATCAATCCTCTTTTTTCAAGTTTCATTATAGTCTTTGAAACTACTGCTCTTGTTATATTCAAGTTTCTAGCCATTTCAGAAATATACACACCTGGAGCATCTCCTATTAATTTAATCATATGGATTTCTCCTCTATAAAAGCACATATCTTCCGATCCAAAGTCAAGAATATTAGTCTTTCCATTTGAAATTTTTTCTACCATTTTTATAAATTCACCTATTACTTTATTTGTTTTTTCCGTCATGTGCTTTTCCTCCTAAATTATTTATTTTTTTGATAAAACTCCCCTTGTATTCTTGATGTAGTTTCTTTAGAAATATCTTCTTTAATCTTTGTAAAACCTACCTTTTCTAAAGAATCTACTACTCTTTTCTTAGTAAGAAGTATGTCTAGTCCTTCCAAATGACTGGATAACCATCCGACAATAGCTTCTTTTGGTTTTAAATAATCCTCACTCACTTCATGGGATACTAGGTAAATAAGTCCTCCTGGATTTAATGCATCATACATCTTTTTAATTAGAACTTCCGGATTATTTCCTGAAAAATCTATTATTCCAGATGCTATAATAAGATCATATCCACTTCCAATATCATCTTTATTGAAATCTCCAGAAACTACTGTTACCTTATCCCCTATATCTTTTTCTTTGATTAATTGAAGAGGTACTTTTACAACTTTAGGATGTTCAAATATTACACCTTTTACTTGAGGATATTTATTTACAAATTCTATAGCCATGATACCTGATCCTCCTCCAAGGTCTAGAGCTTTCCCTATCTTATTATTAGAATATATCTTTTCTATAGACTTTAAAAAAGATTGTATTCTACCTGAATATATATCATTAACAGAAAGTCTTGCAAACTCTGAAAAATCATATGCATCTACCCCTTCATTTGTTTTCTCTAAAGCTTCCTGTGAACCTTTTATTATAAGTTCTTCGATATTATCAAGAGAAGTCATTTTTTCTCTAGAAGACCTATTGAAGCTAATGTATTTAAATAAAAACCCAAGCTTCTTTTATTATATCCAGTATTCATAGCAATCTCTTCTGCTGAAATAAATTCACTTAATTCTGAAAATATATCTAATCTTATTGCACTAAATAATAATTGAGTTTCTTTATAATTTTGAACCATATTATAGTAAGGTTTTGGATTGTATTTTATATCTTCCATATATAAACCACCTTTCTTTTTGTATGCCAGGATTACATTTAAAATATATATTAATTATGGTTGTATGTCAAGCATACAATCTTTGTATAGTTTTTATGTCAAAATAATCCTTATATACTAAATATAAAAATATACTCCAACTTACAGTATTCATTAGAAATTGATATTGAACTATAAAAAACATTGAAACTAGTTTTTATAAATCAAATTCTAAATGCTAGGTTACAAGCAAAATTCCCCCAAACATCAACCTGAGGGAATATAGAACACGCTTCGATTTTTACTTAAAAGTCAATAGGCTATTTATTTCTATGTTAATAAAATTCTAGAAATCTTATAAAATCTCTTTTTCAACTAAACGCTCTTTTTTTGTAGTTTCTTTTTTAATTGCATGTAATTCATCATATTCGTCAAGTATTTTACGGACTTCTTTAGATAATAGGAATAATGCTATTATGTTCGGTATAGCCATAATACCCATGAACATATCTGCTAATTCCCATACAAATGTAGCATCTATTAAAGTACCTATTACCAAGGCTATTATAGCTAAAACTTTAAATGTTCTTAGTGTTCTTGCTTTAGAATTAAATACAAATTTGACATTTGACTCAGCAAAGAAATACCATCCTATTATTGTTGTAAGTGAGAAAAATGATAAACATATTGATAAGAACATTCCACCAAATGTACCAAATCCTGATGCAAACCCACTTTGTGTCATTATAGTTGCTGATTCAGTCATTTTAACTGCTGATATGTTTGGGTTGTATGATTGTGATGTAATATTAACCATAACTGTTGATATACAAATCAAGAATGTTGATATAAATACCCCTACCATAGCAGTGAAACCTTGTTCGGCAGGATGGTCAGTATTAGCCACTGCATGTGAATGTGGAGTTGAACCCATACCAGCTTCATTTGAAAAAAGTCCCCTTGACAAACCATATCTAATAGTTTGTTGAACTGTGATACCAAGTGCTCCTCCACCAATTGCTTGTGGGGAAAACGCTCCCACAAAGATGCTTTTTATTGCAGGGATAAGGTTTTCTATATTAAAGAAGATTATTAACAAACTTCCAAGTATATATGCAACAGCCATAATTGGTACTACTGTTTCTGCAAATGATGCTATTCTTCCCATACCACCCATTAATATAAGTGTCACAACAATTGTAAGTACAATTGTAATAGCAATCTTTGGCACTCCAAATGCATCACTAACTGAACCAGCTACTGAGTTAGATTGTACCATGATACCAACTATTCCCAGTGCAAAGATACAAGCTATTGCGAAAAACATAGATAATCCTTTAGACTTTAAACCATTTTTTATATAGTAAGCAGGTCCACCTACTAGTTGTCCATCTTTAGTTTCTCTATACTTTTGTGCTAAAACTGCTTCACTAAATATAGTACTCATTCCAAAGAATGCAGATACTAACATCCAAAATGCTGCTCCAGGTCCTCCAGCAGCTATAGCCGTAGCTACTCCTACTATATTTCCTGTACCAACTTGAGCTGCTACTGCAGTTGATAGAGCCTGAAAAGGTGTCATCTTTCCTTCTTCTACTGTCTCCTTATTTTTTAATTGGGAAAACATTTTCCCGAGGGATGGAAATAATCTAGTAAACTGTAAAAACTTAAGTTTCACAGTCATAAAAATACCTATACCTATTAAAGCAACTACTAGTACATAATCCCATAAGACTGTGTTCACAGAACCAACTATCATTTTAATTGTTTCCATAGTATCACTCCTCCTCTATTTTACAAACTTAAAATAAATTGTTGTGAAATGTAAATTTAATTATAATTTACGACCTTCGGAAAACTTTAAAAAGTTTCAAAAATTAATTAAAATATTTATAATTTTTTTAGTTGATCTTACAATAATAAAAAAAGGTTGGATAAAAGTATCTACTTTTATCCAACCTTCTCATTCATTTTCATTACTATAAAAAATCAATCCATCAATAAATTTCTTTAAATTTACCGTTCCCCTTTTCTTGCTTTTACCTCTTATGTAATCCATCTCTATTTTTACCTGTTCAAAGTTATATAATCCATTGGAATATTCATAATATATTTCATTGGTGTAATCCTCAATTCCCATGTTTGCAAGATTTATCATTCCAACAGTAGCTGTTCTTCTAATTCTTTGTTCCATAGTTTTAGGTTGATCGGTGAATTTACTACAAAGCTCCTTTACAGTAAATTCAAATATACTTTGTTTTGTATCAATCAAATATTTTGTTATATTGATGATATCTTTACTTCCTGATTCACCTATAATTCCAATTCTCTGCATTATTTTTTTTATTTTTTCAACTCTATTACAGTCTTTTTTACCTTCCTGATTATTGTTGTCCTTAGTAAACAGACTTTGAATTTGATTTAATTTTTGATTCATATTTATTTTATCTTGTACCTTATGAATAACACTCTCAATCTCAATAGCATTAATAGGTTTTGAAATAAAGTACTCTACTCCACTTTGATAGGCCTTACCAATCATATCTTTAGATGACACTTGAGATATCATAATAAACTGTATATCAGGATATATAGACCTTGCCTCTCTTACTAAGCTTATCCCATCCTTACCTGGCATCAGTAGGTCTACTAGAACAATATCTGGTTTTTCAGTTTGTATTTTTTCTAAGCCAGTCATTCCATCATTAGCATAGCCTATTAGTTTGCCTAACTCTCTATCTCTTATTATTTTTTCTAGAATTCTAATAATGTTATTATCGTCTTCAATGATAAATATGTTCACTAAAATTCACCTCCACAGAGTTTCTTGGTATATAAACACAGAATGTTGTTCCTTTACCTTTTACGGAGTTTACAGTAATTCTACCTTCAAAATGTCTTTCAACCATTTCTTGAACTACACTTAAACCCAATCCTCTGTTAATTTGACCTGTACTATAATTTATCTTAGTTGAAAATCCAGGTGAAAAAATATGTTTTAAATCTTCTTCATCTATTCCACAGCCAGTATCAGAGATTATAAAAACATGCTGTTCCTTCTCAGTTTTATGAATAAAGCTAATCTTAGCAACTTTGCCTGAATCAGATATTGCGTCTATTGCATTTATAATAAGATTTCGAAATACTGACATAAGATAATAGTGTTTTGAAGTATAAAAATTTTCTCCAACTTCGAATAATAACTCAATATTTTTGCCCAAATGTCTTATTTCCCTTTTCATGGTTTCATCTAGTATAGTAATAATATCTTTAAAATTCATTCCTTCATCTTGAAGCTTATTTTCTGTAAGTTCTTTTATACCACGAATAGCTAATTCATATTCTTTTTTTATCTCATGAACATCCTTAGCAATAGTTACTGCCCTATCTGCCCAACTATTTTCATCTTCTTTAAGACCAATCTTTTCAAATAGTTCATAGGAGTTAGACATAATCCTTTCTATGTTGACCATATTCTTTTCCATCCAATACATTTCCGATTTTAGCTGTGCAGTCAACCATAAAAGCTTTGTATATCTTTTCTCATGATCTTCCTTCATAAGAAGCATTCTATAGTATCTAAGCCAACTTAATAAAAACCATACTATAACAGAACGTACTATAGCTACAAGTAGTAATGTTATAATAATTTCCCTATGAAAATGAGAATCTCCTACCATAATTCTAACAAATATTTCTATTAAGTTAGCACATAAGTCACTGGCAATCAAAATAAACACTAACTGATTGAGGTTGTCTCTATTACTTCTTCTGGTTAACAATGAATAAATAACTCCATAAAATGTATAAAATAATATCTCTAATTGATATGAAAATATGACCTCACTAAGATTACCTTTTCCTGCAAGGCAGATTATTAACCTAAGAAGATAAACAGCTATTCCTGATATTAATCCCATCAGAACTGGCTTTAAATCTTTATATTGAAAAAGGAATAGTACAAAAAATATTATACCTGCTGAAACTCTAAAATCTGTATCAAGTATTCCAATATTGATTTGTGAAGCTAATGCAACTATAGCTGAAGCACCTAATATCTTTTTCAAATGTTTCAAGTTACTCACTTCCAGTCTAACACACAGTGTTTTGATAATTTTTCTTATAGTCTATCACAAAGATTAATATAAAAAAAGCGATTAGTTACACTCATTTTCAAAGTCATTTCTAATCCTTTTATAAATATTCTTATATTATAAAAAACAAATTTTATTTATTCTAAAAAGCCTATACTATTTTATCCTATATAGAACTAAAATATAAATAGAGTAAATAAAGTGATTCAATACAATCTCTATTATAAGGATTATACATAATAAGACCGCCTTTCCAAAATGGATTAGCGGTCTTATTTATTATTCGGAACGTAATGCTTCAACAGGATCCTTCTTTGCGGCCATTTTTGCTGGAATAGCTCCTCCAAGCATTGTCAGTAAAACGCTGATAATAACAAGAAGAATAGCGTGAAGTGGATTGAGTTGTGCTACATTAGCTAAATCTGTAACATTTTCAAGTACTGTATTAATTGGGAATGTCAATAAATAGGCAATTCCTATTCCTAACAATCCTGAAAAAGTACCAACAATAAACGTTTCAGCATTGAACACACGGGTAATATCTTTCTTTCGTCCACCAAGAGCTCTTAAAATACCAATTTCTTTCGTACGTTCAAGCACAGAAATATAGGTAATAATGCCAATCATAATCAATGATACAACAAGAGAAACTGCTGCAAAAGCAATTAGTACCAATGTAATAGCATCCATAATCCCACCGGAAAGAGTCGAAAAAGTGTGAGCCATATCTGTATATATGATTTTATCATTATCAGATTTGCCTTTGTTCCAATCATCAAGATAGTTAAGAACATCTTCTTTTGCAGTAAAATCTGTAGGATATAATGATATCAAGTATGGAGTTCCCTTTGCTCCCAATACAGATAACATGCTGTCTTTTGTCATTGGTTTATTGATATTTCCAGTCATAGGATTATTACCTGATTGAACAGGCTGAGCAGCGTTAGCTGAATTATCAGAGAAACTTTCTCCAGTAAGAACATTGTAATCTGCACTCATTTGAGCTTTAACGATAGAAGAATTTTTTGCATTCTCTATAAAAAACTTAGAAAGCTCATCAGAGTAAGCAACTCCAGCTGAAAGAGTTTCTATTTTAGTATCTTTGTTTGCACGGATTATACCTGCAATTTTTAGTGTAATCGTATTTTCGTTGTCATATAATTTTTTCAATGCATCAGGTGCTACGTTTGTTACAAAATGAGAGCCATTTTGAACATAAAAATCATCATTTAAAACAACTTTAAGTTCACGTCCAATGATATCATCAAAACTAATGCTTTTTGTGTCACTATTGAGACCAAGTTCTTTTAAAACAGAACTATCAATTTTGTTATAACTGTCAGCAATAAGTACTAGCTCTTTCATATCTCTTGGATATTTTCCAGCAAGTAAATCATAATTTGTTTCAAGATAACTTTTCTTATTTTCATCAAGATTTGTAGGGTATGCTGCAAAATTAAGTGAAGATGGGTTTACAACAGACACTTTGTCTCCATCCTTACGAAGCATATTCATATTTACAAGTCTTGTATAAGAAATACCAGATAAAATTGAAGGATCTATTTTCTCAATATATTCTATATACTTATCTGTAAATACATTAGTATGAGTCTTATTGTTTTTACTAGGATCGTATGGATAGATCACTTTATCAGCTGGATATTTACCCTCTTTTTCAGATTGACCAAGCCTTTCTTTATTTTGCTCTCTCATTTCTTCCATATTAATATCTGTAGTTGACTGAGTAACCATAATAGGAAATCCTGATAAAGTACTAGACTCAAAGTTGTTTATTTGCTTATTGAAACCATTAGACAAAGACAATACTAGAGCAATACCAATGATTCCTATACTTGAAGCAAAAGCAATTAAAAATGTACGTCCTTTCTTTGTACGTAAATTTTTGAATGAAAGATTTAACGCCGTAAAAAAACTCATACTTGTTTTTTTCAGATTGAATTCGTCAGACTTTGTATCTTCCTGATATGGATTTGTATCTGATATAATATGACCATCTTTGAAACGTATTGTACGATCTGCATACTGTTCTGCTAACTCAGGATTATGAGTAACCATAATAACTAAACGGTCTTTAGCTACTTCTTTAATTAAATCCATAATTTGAACACTAGTCGCAGTATCCAACGCCCCAGTAGGTTCATCACATAGTAAAATTTCTGGATCATTGGCAAGTGCACGGGCAATGGCAACACGTTGCATTTGTCCACCAGAAAGTTGATTTGGTTTTTTATGAAGATGATCTTTAAGCCCAACCTGTTCCAATACTGTAATAGCACGTTCATGTTTTTTCTGTGCAGAAACACCACTTAACGTCATACCTAATTCAACATTGGCAACAATACTCAGATGTGGGATCAAGTTATAGCTTTGAAATACAAAGCCGATAGAATTGTTTCGATATGCATCCCAGTCTTTGTCTCTAAAATTTTTAGTTTTCTTTCCTTTGATAATAAGATCACCGGAATCATATCTATCTAGTCCTCCGATAATATTCAAGCATGTTGTTTTTCCAGAACCACTTGTACCGAGAATAGCTACAAATTCTTTTTCACGAAATGCAACACTGATGTCATCTAGTGCCTTTGTTTCGATATCACCTATTTTATATGTCTTTTTAATATTCTTAAGTTCTAGCATACGCATCTATCCTTTCTAATTGTATTATCAAAAGTGCATTGATCTATTTAACGAAATGATTGTGGGCACCATCACTGCGTTTTCGATGCTATGCTAAATTATAATTCATAAAGTTAAACTGAATATAAACTAAATAAAGATTCTTAATCATATTCTTCAATTGGGAGTACTATTTTAAAACTGGTTCCTATATGAGATCGGCTTTGAACTGTAATAGTCCCTCCACACAAATCAATAATACGTTTAACAAGAGCAAGACCAAGTCCATTTCCTTCTGTAGATCTATCATGATTTCCTTGATAGAATTTTTCAAAGATATGCTTTTGTACTTCTGCTGTCATGCCAATACCTGTATCAGAAATAATAACAGATATTTCATGCTGGGAAGCAATTAAGTCAGCTGAAATTGATCCAGATTTCTTGGTGAATTTTATTGCATTTCCAATGATATTTAACCACACCTGCATCATTAAATCAGCATTTCCATAATAGATAGCTGGACTCAATTCTGGATATATTTGAATATTCTTCTGACTCCATTGTGGCTCCAATATTAAAAATGCCTGTCTAATTTGCTCATCGAGTTGGAATGGATGTTTTTCTATTACAATTTCTTGATTCTCCAATTTAGACAGATTTAATATGTTAGAAGAAAGCGTAGAAAGCTGTTTAACACTATCAATAATCATTTGTGTATATTCATATCGTTCCTCAATTGAAGTATTTTCATCTTGAAGAAGGGTAGCATAGCCTTCAATGGAAGCAATCGGTGTTTTAAATTCATGAGATACATTAACAATAAAGTCTGACCGCAATGTTTCAATTCCTTTCAATTCTCTAGCCATTTTATTAAAATCTTGAATCAAATGATCAAAACTCGTATGCACACGATATTCAGGTACAGAAACATCAAAATTACCTTTTGCAATTTCCTCGGTTGCTTTTGTTAACAGAATAATAGGTCGCATGAATCGTTTTCCAACTATGGACGTTATAACTGTCCCAAGAAGAATACTAGTCATAGTAAATGCAATGATCACGACAGCAAAGTTTGGTTCTCCCACTGTGAACAGCTTAAGCTTTAAAAGTATAGTCCCAATTCCAGCCATAATCATCATTGACAATATCATTAGTATAAAGACATAACCAACCAATGTCAGCCACCAGTTAGCAAAAACTCTTTTAAATAGCCTCATTCGGATTTCACCACCTTATATCCTAGACCACGAACAGTTATAATCTCAAATTTTTTACATTCTTTAAAGCGTTCCCTAAGGCGATTAACATGAACATCAACTGTTCGTATATCTGTTTCAGAGTCTGGGCCCCAAATTTCATCCATTAGTGTCTGTCTTGTAAAAATTTTATTAGGATAGGACATCAATTTATATAAAAGTAAAAACTCTTTTTGTGGAAGGACAAGTTCCTCTTCATTTAAACATACTGTAAATGTATCGTAATTCAAAGTTGATTCTCCGAATGTTAATTTATGTTCATTTGTGATTTTTGCCCTACGAAACAAAGCTCCTACTCTAAGAATCATTTCATTGACATCAATAGGCTTTACCATATAATCATCCGTTCCAATGAGGAATGCTTTCTTTTTATCATGAAAAGACTCTTTTGCAGTTACTATCAAAATCGGCATATTATAATTTGCCGATCGCAAACTTTCGGCTAATTCATATCCATCCATATTCGGCATCATGATATCAGAAATAATCAAATCAATATACTGCTTGTCTAAAATATCAAGTGCCTCTAATCCATCCTTTGCAGGAAAAGGTTGATATCCATTTTTGCTTAGTACAGTACACATTAACTTTCTTAATTTATGATCATCTTCTACAACAAGAATATTGAACATTTTATTACCTCATTTTATTTTAAATTTATTAATTATTTTACTATGGTTTTATAAACTGAATATAAACCATGAATACCCTTAAAGTTTTTATATTTTTATCTTTTTCGTTCATTAAATACTATCAGATTTTCCTATTCATTACTTTTATTATATCATGCCTGTTTCTCTATAGTTATGTAAGTATCGCTAGTGAGTATAAAGGCTATTGTTTTAGATACCAATTTTTCAATACAAAAAACTGTCCTTTATAATCTCAAGGACAGCTCTTATATATTATTCTATTTTTAAAGATTACACTCCTTTAGTAATTCTTTATGTGTACCAGTCTTTATAACTAGATAGATTTAAGATGGTTGAACTTATTTCAAAAAAACATCATGTAATAAAACAATCTTTAACTGAAATTCTGAATATAGACTCTTCAGTGGCTGAAACTGATGCTTGTGCAATAGAACATGTAATAAGCAATAAATCCATTTCTGATATTCGAGAATTCATGAGAGCATACAAAAAATAAAAATCTCCCTAATATAGATTTCTATTATAATAGGAGGATTTTTTATTAAGTTATCTAATGTAAAAGCTGTTCTTCTGCCTTCCACATGCTGTAATATTTTCCTTTTTTTCTAATCAATTCTTCATGATTTCCTTCTTCTGAGATTTTTCCATCCTTAACTACAAGAATTTTATCTGCATTTTTAATGATTGAAAGTGTATGAGCAATCATAATAACAGTTTTCTTCCTCTTTAAAAGATTTATAATTGCATTTTTTACTGCTAATTCATTTTCAATATCTAAAGAAGCAGTTGCTTCATCTAATAGCAATATTGGACTATCTCTTAAAATAGCTCTTGCTATAGAAAGTCTTTGACGTTCTCCGCCTGAAAATTGATTTTCATTTTCACCAATTGTCGTATCATATCTTTTGTTCATTTTTTGAATAAATTCATCACAGTTTGCATGCTGTGACTATTTCATCATCTGTCGCAGATATACGGGCATATCGTATGTTATTTTTTTCTCCTATCTTCTCTAGGTGGGAGATGGATAATACTAATTTAGTAAATACTAGATGTATTTACTAAATTGCGACATTATAACTTCAATAACAACTAAAAACTGAATATATAGAGTTGCTATAAGAAATGCTCTATATCGTAAAATATTCAAGCACTCGCCCAGTTGGTATAGCGAAAACCAAGCATATATGCCAATATAGAAGTTCTTATGTTATATTTCGAGGTTGGTTCAACCTTTAGAGCCTAGATAAACTTGTCTCATTAGAGATATTGACTAGGAAGCCATCCACTTCTATAAGTGGTGGTAGTTCACTATTATTATAATAAAGATAAAATATTACATTTTAGATAAACTCTATAACGAGCATTCTAAAAAATTACTTTCTTGTATATCCAAAACTAACTTATTTATAGAAAAATTTTAAAAGAGCCTAATATTAAATTTAATATTAGGCTCTTTTCATTGTTTAGCTACATTTCTTCTTTAGAAAATCTATAACAATTATGCATTTGTCTTAAAAAAACTATATTTTTACTATGTTTCCTTGACTATCTACTTTATCTAAAGATTCAACATTTAACTTCATTTCATTTATTATATTTGATATAGTTTAATCACATTGTTTAATTTGTATCTCTTTTATAGAAAATACTTTCATATAATTTTGTATTTTTTATAACCCAATCATTTTTTTCTTACCTCTTACTATTATTTAAATCCCATTTATTAAATCTTCTAAAAAGTTATTAATTATGTTTAACTCTTCTTTATTATATCTATTTAAGATATTTACGAATTTTTCATTTTCTGCTTCATGAAGCTTTTCATGTATTTCAAAAACCTCTTTTCCTTGAGATGTTAGCGTGTAATAAATTTCTTTTTTATTGTTTTCTAAACGATTTTCTCTTATTAAATCTTTTTCTAATAATTTAGTAGTTATCTTCGATATAGCACCTTTAGTCATACTTAATTCTCTTGATATAAATGTTGTATTTGACAATTGGTTCTTTCCAATACAATCAATTACATGAAATTCTGAAAGCGTTAAGTTTTTATCATAAATATTTTTATAATTATATTTAATTACCAAATCCTTTAAAGACTTTTCATGAACTTCATCAAAGTTATTTAAGTAATTAAATAATGATAACAGTTTATTTAATATCATATCTGTCTCTATTTTGTTATGATTTTTCTTCATACTTCAAAACCCTTTCTATATTTATTACCTAGGAAACAATCATAGTATACCACAATTACCACATTAAGAACAATTTTTTTAAAAAATTGTTTACAAAGAAACAATTTCATGGTATTATATTATTGTTTCCTAGGAAACCAAATATGTTCTAATGGAGGTTTTGAAATGAAAATTGATTTGAGTTTTAAAGTAGAAAAAACAATATTGGACGAGACACTCGGTGCTCTTAAACAAGGTGATAAAAATATCGAAAAAGCTGGACACATAGGCACTCATTTTGATGTAATGAACAAGGAATTTTCTCTAGAAAATATCATAACAAATGGAAAAGTATTTGATATAAGTCATATTAAAACTAGACAAATTGAAGTAGAAGATTTAGATCTAAGTACAGTACAAGAAAATGATTTTGTAATGTTTTATTCAGGGATTTTAAAAGAACATAAATATGGTACAAAAGAATACTTTTCAACATATACAGAGTTATCTGATGAATTGATTAACTATCTCATTGACAAAAAAGTGAGCTTTATAGGAGTAGATATGGCTGGAGCAAAAAAGCCAGATGATCATCTACGTATTGATCAATACTGTGCTGATAGAGGTGTATTTATTATTGAGAATCTTAATAATTTGGATTTATTATTAAAAGAAACATCAGGCAAACCATTTACAGTATACACTTTTCCTGTAAATATGGGTGGATTTTCAGGACTTCCTTGCAGAGTAGTAGCTGAATTATAAAAAATAGCTATTAATTCACTATTTAATAAAATTGGATAACTTATATTTTTACATCATTTGATACATGCTGGAATAGTTTTTTGTAAAAATCATCAATAATATAATAAAGTTAATTCAATATATTATTATATAATTATCATGAATTATAACAAAAAACAAATCACGTATTAAAATATGTGATTTGTTTTTTTATTATTATTTATAATACATTTTATGATTCTATACTCCATCGACTTGATTTTTGTTGTACTGTCCAAAGATTATAATAAAGTCCTTCTTTAGAAATGAGCTCTTCATGTGTTCCTTCTTCAACAACTTTTCCTTCATCTAAAACAATAATATTATCAGCATTACAAATAGTTTTAAGTCTATGAGCAATGACTATAACAGTTCTTCCTTGGATAAGTTCATTAATTGCTTTTTGTATCTCTACTTCATTTTCTGGATCTAACGATGCAGTAGCTTCATCTAGAAGCACTACTGGTGCATCCTTTAGAATAGCCCTAGCAATGGAAACACGTTGTTTTTCTCCTCCTGAAAGAGTACAACCTCCTTCTCCTACCGGTGTATCATATCCTTTAGGAAGCTTCATAATAAAATCATGACAACATGCTCTCTTTACTGCTTCTTCTACTTCCTCTTGAGTTGCACCCTTTTTTCCAAATCTTATATTGTTTCCAATTGTATCTTGAAAAAGATATACATCTTGAAATACCATTGAAACTTTTTTAAGAAGGGCCTCCGGTTCTATACCTTTCATATCCTCATTTCCTATAAGGACCTTTCCTTCTTGTGGATCATAAAAACGAGCTATTAACTTTAGAATAGTGCTTTTTCCACTTCCAGAAGGTCCTACTAATGCTGTCAATGAGCCTTCTTTCATATCTACAGAAACATTTTTGAGAACCTCTGTATCTCCATATCCAAATGTAACATTCTGTAACTGAATATCATGTCCTTCTGGTGGCATTTTTTCTCCTGATAAAATAGGTTCTTCTAAAAGATTTACTATTCTTTCTCCTGCTTGCTCATCATAATATATTTCTGAGAAGTTCCCAAGAGCAGCCGTTAGAGGATCAAATACTCTTGTACCTACAATTAAGAACGTAACAAATGTTATAACATCTAATTGTCCTCCTAATAGTAAGTTAGTTCCAATAAACACCATTATCGTAAGTCCCGATCTAATAAGAGCTATAGCCGTTAATACTATAGGTTGCAAAAGTCCCTCAATTTTTATACTTTCAATCATAAATCTCTTAAAAGCTTTTTCAAGACGAACAAATCTTTCTCCAGTTAAATTATATGCTTTAATAGTACCTATTCCATTTAAATATTCTTGTAGCCTATTAGCAGCATATGTTTTAGATTCCATATGTTTTTTACCTACTTTTCTTTGTAGCTTCAGAGTAACCATTATGATTAAAATAGCTATAGGCAATGATATAAACATAGAAAGTGCCATACGCCAGTTAATAAACAGTAGTCCTACAAGGGCAATTACTGGCATTGCTAGACCTCCTATAAGTTGAGGCATAAGGTGTGATATACAATGTTCTATTAATGTAAAATCACCCATCATCATATTTCCAATATCTCCTGGATCCCTACTTGTCAAATATCCTAATGGTAGTTTTCTCAAATGCTCAGCTAATTTAGCTCTACCTTCAGCAGCAACCATATATGCACCTCTATAAGAGGACTTGTAAGCAGGTATTTCTCCTAAAAACATTAATATCATTGACAATATTAGCCTTCCACAAGTTAACCATAACTTGTGTATATCAATAGCTTCCCCAGTTGAAAAAGATTCAAAAATTATCTTCATAGCTTGAATTGCTAAAGCAAAAGGTAAAATATTTATAATATTAGATATAATTGAAAGAATAATAGGCTTTCTTAACTTCTTTGGATTTCCAGCAGTTATATTATAAAGAAGTTTCATCTATACTACCTCCTTTTTGAATCTTCCATTCTCCTGCGTCAGTATATGCGTCCCACATTTTCTTGTAGAGACCATCAGTAGATGTTAGTTCTCCATGTGTACCTTTCTCTACAATCTTACCTTCTTTTAAAACAATAATCTGATCTGCATCTTGTATAGATGAAAGTCTATGGGCAATAATTATAACAGTTTTATCCCTCATTAGTTCTTTAAGAGCTAATTGCATCTGATATTCGTTTTCTGGATCAGCAAAAGCTGTTGCTTCATCAAGAACTAAAATAGGAGCATTTTTAAGTATAGCTCTTGCTACAGAAAGTCTCTGTTCTTCTCCTCCAGAAAGATACGTTCCTCCTTCTCCTATTAAAGTGTCATATCCATTTGGTAATCTCTGTATAAATTCATGGCATTGAGCAGCTTTCGCAGCAGCATATACCTCTTCTTTTATTGCATTTGGTCTTCCTACTAAAATATTTTCATAAATAGTATCATAAAACAAGAATGAATCTTGAAAAACAAAAGATACTATATCCATTAAATCTTCTGATCTTATATTTCTTATATCAACATTTCCTATTGAAATTGAACCTTCTGCAACATCCCAGAACCTAGGAATGAGATTCGCTATTGTTGATTTTCCAGAACCAGATGGGCCAACAAGAGCGGTAACTTTTCCTTGTTTTGCAGTAAAGTTCACATCTGAAAGTGCTTCTTTACGTGTTGAAGCTTCTTCTGAATTATAAGCAAAAGATACATTATCAAATGTAATATTAAAACTTTTTGGAGTCTTAGAATCTTCTACTTCTTGTATTGGAGTTTGACTTAAAATATTATCTATACGTTCAACTCCCTCTGAAATATCTCCTATCATTGAAGCAAAGTTAGTAAACTTAAACATAGGAACTGATATTCCTGGAGCCATAATTAAAAAGAAAAGTAAAGTTAGTGAAAAAGCCATATTTTGGGGATTTCCACTCAAAAAATATACTCCCACTGGTAGAATAAAAGTTAATAGAGAACCTAAAATTACTTTAAACAAAATATAGCTATTTTGAAACTGATCTGTATATTTTACACAATAATCTCTATAACTTATCATATCGTCGTAAAACTTTCTAAAAGAATGTACTGTTTGTCCAAAAACTTTTATAACAGGCATTCCTCTTACATATTGAACTGTAGAAGCATTAATTTTTTCTAAATAGTCATGATAGTTCCTTAAGTTTTCTTTAGATTTTTCTCCCATTCTTGTAGCTGATTGAACAAGAAAACCTAAAATAATTGGTATAATACAGGCAATAGCCAAAAATGGATTAAGATAGAACATTGCTATTACCATTATTATCGTTGTAGCTAAAACATTAATTAAATCTGGTAATTGATGTGCAACAAAATTTTCAATTTTCTCTACGTTTTGTTCCATTATTTTTTTTATTATTCCTGTAGATGTATTTGTAAAATATCCAAGTGGTAGTTTCCCTATATGATTTGAAAGTTTTACCCTCAAACCGTATAATATGCGATAGGCAGCCGTATGAGAAATTAGTCCAGACAAATACATAGTTATAATTCCAAGTATTAATCCTATTAATGCTATAATACCCCACCTTAGCATTAAACTTTTATTAACTAATGCTGGATTTGAAACGTTTTTCAATAATTCAGCTAGAATAAAATAAACTGATACATAAGGTATAAGCATACAGACAGCACTAATAGATGAAAAAGTTCCAGAGAGAACTAATAATCCTTTTTTTTCTCCTGCAATTTCTAATAATCTTGGTATTCCTTTTTTATTATCATTCAAGATATTACCCCCTTTATGTTAAATATATTTCTCTTATCATAGCTACTTTTAATCTAAAAGAAATCAATATTAAGATCCTGCGATCTAGTTTAGATTACTATATTAAATTTAATCTACATTATTAGAAATTAATACTTTACTAATTAAAAGAAGTTATTGAGAATCATTATCTTTAGTAAACATTATAAAATAAAAAATCCTTATATCTCTACTCATATAAGGATTTTAAATGATGAAAAAAGGATAAAAAAACTGCTGTTAGTAATTATACTAATCAGCAGTTTTAAATAATCTATAATCTAATGTCTAACTATGTTTCTTAAATATTCTCCTGGGTTAATACCAAATTTTTTACGAAAAGCTAAAGCAAAGTGACTAGCGTTAGCATATCCTATTTTACTTGCTACATCACTAACTTGCAAATTTTTTTCTTCTAATAGTAACCGTGCTGTTTCTAATCTCTTATCCATAATGTAAGCATAGACTGTCTGGTTAAATATTTCTTTAAATCCATTTTTTAATTTAAATTCGTTAAGACATATCATTCTAGACAAAACAGTTAATGTAGGAGGATTTACTATATTATTATCTAAAATTTCTTTGGCTCTATAAATACTAGTTATATCTTCATTAGAAAGTCTTACTGAATTATGAGTTTTTTTCTGATAAATCATTTCATTAAAGTATATAGCGAAAAGTTCAAGTATCTTACCTTCCATATAAATATTTTTCAATCCTTTTTCATATGGACATTTAATTATTTGTTGCAAAATAACATTTATAGATGGAGTAATTTTATATCTATAAAATATGTCATCATGTTTCTTATGTGAAAACATGTCCCATTCTTTTTTAATATTTTCTACAATCTGTTCAAATTTTTTCGGATGTATCTTAATTTCCATAAAGTGAAAATTTCGTTCTGGTAAGTAAATGCATCTCTTGATATTCTCTTTGCTTTCAGCTTTAGCAAAAAGACTTTCTCCATTTAGAAGTTCAAAGTAATCACTTTTTCCTCTAAACTCCCATCCTATTTCATCTCCAATACAAAAAAACATATCAATATGAGAGGTATTTGATATTCCTTGAAACTCTACTTCTCTACTAAAAGTCATATCAAAGTCTACAATTTGAATATCTTTACAAGAAATAATTTGTCTAATATGCCCACGTCCAATTTCCTCAGGAATTTCGAATTGATACCTAGAAGTCTGTAAATTGTATACATTACTAAGTTCTTTACAAACAGGACAACTTTCATGAACTAGATTCTTTATTTCATATTGTTCTATTTTTCTATTAATCATGTTTCCTACACCTCCCCACACTTACTTTTTATGAATAAAATCATAAATAGAATTGTAAATTGAATGATTTGCTTAAAAACAATCAAGGTATTACTTTATTTTAACATTAGACTTATCTATAATTATAATTTACTTGATAATGATTAACATTATCATTCTAAGTTATTTCAATTTAACTTTAATACTATATAGTAGATTTGTCAAATTATACATTACTCTTTAAAATAGTATAAATTTAAAATACATCTACAAATTAATTTGCAGATGTATTTTAATAACTAGTTTTATTCTACTCTATTCCTTTTTTCTCCTTTTACAAAAGCTTCTATATTTAAGTTAACCTCATTTATTAGCTTAACTCTTGCTTCAAAACTAGCCCAAGCAATATGGGGTGTTATTAAAAGTTTATCTTTGTTCTTTATTCTTAATAATGGATTTTCTTTATCTATAGGTTCTTTTTCTAAAACGTCTAAACATGCTCCCATAATAAGATCTTCATCTAATGCCACACTTAAATCTTTTTCATTTATAATTTTTCCTCTAGCTGCATTAATAAGAAAAGCACTCTTTTTCATCATTTTAATCTTTTCAAGTGTTATTAAATTTTCTGTTTTAGAATTTAAAGGACAATGTATAGAAACTACATCACTTATACTTAAAAGCTCATCTAGGTCCTTTCTCTCATAACTAGAAGAAGTATTTCTTCCAGAAGTAGAATAGTAAACTACTTTAGCTCCAAAACTTTCTGCAACCTTTGCTACTCCTCTTCCTATCTCTCCAAGTCCAATTATTCCCCATGTTTTATTTTCAAGTTCGTAATACACTCTTGATATGTTTGTAAATATAGGACTATTTGAATATTCGCCATTTTTTACATATTCATCATAGTATTTTAGAGAATGAGCTAAGTAAAATAACATAGCAAATGTATGTTGAACAACACTTTTAGTAGAATATCCAGCAACATTTGTAACTGCTATATTTCGTTCTTTTGCATACTCTGTATCAACATTGTTTATTCCTGTAGCTGTTATACAAATTAATTTTAAATTCTTAGCTTTGCTTATGACTTCTTTATCTAATATAACTTTGTTAGTTAGAACAACATCTACATCTTTTGTTCTTTCAAAAATTTCTTCTCTTGATGTTGTTTCATATAACTTCACTTCTCCAAATTTATTAAAGCAGCTTAAATCAATGTCTTCCCCAAGAGTTTTTGCATCTAAAATTGCTATCTTATACATAGTTATCCTCTCCTTTTATCTTTTATATGATATTAGATTAACATATGTAAAATTAAAATAATTCATTAACTACATTTCATTTATCTTGAATCTTGATTATTTATAGTATATGTTTTCTTGTCTATGTACTTTATATGTAACTAAGTGTTACAAAGTCATTATATAATATTTTATTTATATTGTCTGCTTAAGTTAAAAACTCTTACTACAAATATGATGCTAGATTTTTCACTTAATAATCATCCTGAATATTTGACATAGTATAGATATTTTTATATAATGTCTATTAATGTGTAAACATTTATTTATTATGTTTACATTTATCTTTAATGTTTTATAAAAACTTATAAATTAGAATGTTGAAGAAAAAACACCTATGAATCTGTCATTTTAATTTTTCATAAGATTTCTAGATTGATGTATGACTGTTATAATATCATCCAAAAAAATATAAAATCAATATTCAATTAGTCTTTAAAAGAGCATTAAACAATCTTTTTAAATCAACAGTTTTAGAAAAGAGGTATATAAAATGACTAATAATAAAAAAGAATCAAGCTTTAATAATGCTAAGAATAAAAAAGTTGTTATTAAAACGACTATGGATACAATAGATGGTCATCTATTCCAATTAGAGCATGACAGTCTCGTTACTCTACAAGAAATTGCTAAGCTATTTAAGATTGGACTCATCTATAAAGAAAAGGAAGTTAATCAGATACTGCAAGATGTTTATGATGATTATGTTACTTTAAGAAGATATTTAATCGAACATAAATTTCTAGAAAGAAAATCCGATGGTAGTCAATACTGGCGAAATAAATAGTAACAAATGAAAGGGAGTATAATAATGAAGATAGTTGCAATTAATGGAAGTCCCAAAGGTATAAACAGTAATACTAATGTAATAGTTAGTTCTTTACTAAAGGGAGCACAAGAAGCAGGAGCAGAAACTGTAAACATCCTTTTAGCTGAAAAAGAAATTAAACACTGTAAAGGTTGTCACTCTTGCTGGTTTAATACCCCAGGACAATGTGTAATTAAGGATGATATGATGGAAGTTCTATCACTTGTAGGAGGGGCAAATATTATTATTTTAGCTACTCCTATATATTTTGAAAATATTTCAGGTATGCTAAAAGTCTTTATGGATCGATTAACGATGACGGGTAATCCTCATTCACAGGAAAATATAAAAAGTGAAAATCAAGATTTAAGACCGGCGGAAATACAACCTCCTAAGTTAATGATGATATCTAACTGTGGTTTCCCTGATAAATCTGAATTTGAAGTAGTTTCGCACTGGTTTAAAAAGGTAGTTCTTAAAATGCATACAGAGATTGCTGGGGAGATTTATGTTACACAAGGAAAATTCCTTACTTCTCAAGAAGAAAAACTATCATCTATTATATCTAACTATATAAATCATCTTGAAAAGGCCGGTAAAGAAATAGCTACCAACATGAAATTATCTGAGTTAACTAAAAAAATATTAGAACAAAATTTTATAATTAATTAAATGTTTATTCAAAAATTTATAGTAGTTTTAACATTAAAGAATCCACCTCTAATTAGAGGTGGATTATCTTTACACAGTTTTTTTAAGTAGATTTATAGTATTATCATAATATACATATCTACACAATTTCTTATTTATAGTTTTTGACTGCTAACAAATCTTTCTATTCTCTTTAAAGCCTCCGTAATATTTTCCATAGAAGATGCATAACAAGCTCTTATAAATCCTTCTCCACATTCTCCAAATGCATTTCCTGGAACTGCAAGTACCTTTTCTGATTTAAGAAGCTTTTCACAGAATTCATCTGATGTCATGCCTGTTGATTTAATACACGGAAATACATAAAAAGCTCCTAAAGGTTCAAAACAGTCTAAACCTATTTTTCTAAATCCATTTACTAATACTCTTCTTCTTCTATTATATTCCTTAACCATTTCATCAACACTGTTGTCACTATTTTTTAATGCCTCTATAGCGGCATACTGTGAAACTGTTGGAGAACACATTATAGCATATTGATGAATTTTCTTCATTGCTTCTATTAAAACTTTATGTGCACATACATATCCAAGTCTCCAACCTGTCATCGCATATGCTTTAGAGAATCCATTTATAACTATAGTTTTTTCCTTCATTTCTGGAAAGTTTGCTATAGAAACATGTTTACCATAATAGGAAAGTTCTGCATATATTTCATCAGATATTACGATTATATCTTTATCTTTCAATACTTCTACAATTCCACTTAAATCCTCTTTAGTCATAATAGCCCCTGTTGGATTATTTGGAAATGGAATTATAACTACCTTAGTCTTTGGTGTAATAGCTTCTTCTAACATTTTAGGAGTAAGTTTAAATTCGTCTTCTGCTCTAAGTTTTAATACTTTTGGAGTAGCACCTGTGAAAGTTGTGCATCCTTTATAAGCTACAAAACTTGGTTCTGGAATAATAACTTCATCTCCAGGGCCTACCAAAGCTCTAAGTGCTATGTCTATACCTTCACTACCACCTACTGTAACTATTATCTCATCTTCTGGATTGTATAAAAGATTAAATCTTCTATTTAAGTATTTTGAAATTTCATCACGCAATTCAATGAACCCTGCGTTAGAAGAATAATGAGTAGATCCCTTTTCAAGAGAATATATTCCAGCTTCTCTTATATTCCAAGGAGTAACAAAATCTGGTTCTCCTACCCCTAGGGATATTACATCATCCATTTCATTAATCATATCAAAATATTTTCTTATACCAGATGGAGGCATGTTCTTTACATTATCTAAGATCATATTCTCTATTATCATATAAATATTGCCTCCCTCTCATCCACTTGCTTTGTCTTAAACATTGTACCATGATCCTTATATTTTTTAAGGATGAAATGTGTACTTGTACTAAGGACATATTCCTGTACTGCAAGCTTTCCTGATACAAAAAGTGCTACTTCTTTCATGGTCTTTCCTTCAACAATAACTGTTAAGTCAAATCCTCCTGACATTAAATAGCAAGCCTTAACCTCTGAAAATTTATATATTCTTTCTGCTACTTTATCAAATCCTACTCCTCTTTGTGGAGTTATCTTAACTTCAATTAAAGCAGTAACTGTCTCTTTACCAGTATTTTCCCAATTTATAAGAGTAGTATAACCAGCTATTATACTTTTTTCCTCAAAATCTCTAATAGTCTCTCTTACTTCTTCTACTGTCTTTCCTGTCATAAGAGCTATTTCCTCATCTGTATATCTACTATTTTTACCTAAAACTTCAAGAATTTCTTCCATTCTAAAACCCTCCTATTCTTTAAAATAAAAAAATCCTTCATCCCAAAAAGGGACGAAGGATTTACTTCGCGGTACCACCCTAATAAGCAATAAAATTGCTCACTCAGAAGAATGTATAATTACATTCTATCCTTTATAACGCAAGGTAACGTCATTATCTACTTTAAGAGTATACACTCTTATTTCTCAATATGAGATTCAAAGGCTGCTTCCATAAAGTTCCCTTACCAAAGTTTCACCAGTCTTCAGCTCTCTAAAAAGTTCCCTTAATGTACTCTTCCTTATCATTATCTTTAAATATTAGTATTTTTTATATTATAATCATAATAGAGATCTAATTTCAATAGTTTTTCATAAATATACTAAAATTTCACTTTATATTAAGCTATAAATAGATCATATTAGCAAATAAGCAGACAATTGAATTAATCGCAATAATATTATCATAAATAGTAGATTTTCTTTTTTATTTAAGTCTTTTTCTATTTAAACTTTTTATTTTTAGTATACTTAACATAAAAAATTTAAAATAGTTATATTTTTTACGTTAAATCTGCTCAATTAAAAAGCTATAGATTCTTTAGAATCTATAGCCCTATTCTTAATATGTCTCAACAAATACTTCAAAGTAATCTATTGGATGAGCACAAGAAGGACAAACTTCTGGTGCACTTTTACCCTTGTGTATATATCCACAGTTATTACATTTCCATTCTACTTCTTCATCTTTCTTAAATACTCTGTCATTTTCAATATTACTTAGTAATTTTCTAAATCTAATTTCATGTCTTTCTTCTACTTCTGCTATCTCTCTAAATACATAGGCTATTTCAGGGAATCCTTCTTCATCAGCTATATCAGCAAAAGATGGATAGAGCTTAGACCACTCATCATTTTCTCCTTCTGCTGCCGCTTTTAAATTAAGTTTAGTATCTCCTAGAGCAACAGGATATGAAGCCTGTATTTCTACTTCATCTCCAGGTAAACTTGCATTTAAAAACTTATAGAACCTTTTAGCATGTTCTTTTTCATTTTCAGCTGTTTCATAAAAGATATTTGCTATTTGAACATATCCTTCTTTCTTTGCTTGTGAAGAATAGTACGTGTATCTAGTTCTTGCTTGTGACTCCCCTGAAAAAGATCTCATTAAATTTTCAGCAGTTTTTGTACCTTTTAAAGATTTCATTAATTATACCCCCTGTGTACTTTTAGTTTACAGCTTTTACTAACATCTAAGATTCTAAGTAAAAAATTATACTTTTACATTAAATATTCATCATTTATCATTATTTCCCTTTTTTTATTTATTATAATTATATTTTTAATATTATGGATATTGTATGTTTATTTGTAAATGTTTTACAATACTAAAAATATTGTATAATGCACTTAAACAGTTATATAGCGTAATTAATAACTTAATAATACTTATCTAAAAAGTAAAGGGGCGTATAAACATGAAGGAAAAGTTAGTTTTTATAGTACTAGTTATTTCAATGTTCTCATCTAACAGTATTGTCTTTGCTGAAAATGATATAGAAAGTCAAGTTTTACATAATTTATTTACTTATGACAATAGTGATATTAAAAGCTTATTCTCTCCGGAGTTCTTAGAGCAAGTTCCCATCAACACTATGATAGAGTATGTTGATTTTTATAAAAATAATCTAGGAAATTTTAAAAAAGTAAACAAAGAAAAAGATAATTATACAGCTTTATTCGAAAAAGGATTTGTAAAAATTAAAGTAGCTTTGAATAGTGATAGCAAAATTATAGGTTTATACTTTACAGACTATAGTTTAAATGATGATAATTTCGAAAATATTATATCAGAATTTAAAAAACTAGAAGGTTCTGTGTCTATATCTATTATAAAAAATAATAAAGAAGTGGTATTTGGATATAATGAAAATACCCCTATGGCAGTTGGATCAGCATTCAAGCTTTATGTTTTAAATGCTGTTTATGATAATGTTGAGTCTGGAAAGATATCATGGGATGATATAGTTTTGATAAATAATAACAATAAGTCCTTTCCTTCTGGAATACTACAAGATTGGAAAGATGGTACACCAGTTACATTAAAAACTTTAACAAATCTGATGATATCGATTAGTGATAATACAGCTACCGACCACTTAATAGATTTTTTAGGTAGAAAAAATATAGAGAAGTATGTATCAAAAATAAACAAACCATTTTTAAAAACAAATGAAGCTTTTAAGATAAAAGATGCTAACGTATTTTCTAAACAAAAAGAATATATAAATGGCAATATTCTTCAAAAAAGAAATTTGCTTAAAAGTTTAGATAGTATAGATACAAATAAAGTTCAATTACCATCTTCACCAAATCTAATCAACGAAGTTGAATGGTTCTTTACTACAAATGAGTTATGTAAAAAAATATATAGTTTAAGAAATTCTGATGAACTAAGAATTAATCCAGGACTTGTAGCGAAAGAAAACTGGTATATTGCTGGATATAAGGGAGGCTCAGAGCCTGGAGTACTTAACTTTACACATTTATTACAGAAAAATAAAGATAGTAATATATATGCTATATCAGTCACTGTAAATAACACTGAAAAAAATCTAGACACAAGTAAAGTAGTAGATTTAACCAAAAGACTAATTTCATTGATAGAAAAAGAAAGTCTATAAATTTATAAATAAATAAAAATAACAGAGATTAATCTCTGTTATTTTTATTTATTTATAAATTATCATTGTATATTTGAACTATCTAAATTCTGATTAACATTATTTATTATTTCACCATCTTGTATAGTCACACATACATCAGCTATAGCTGCTATACTATCATTATGTGTTATCATAACTAAAGTTTGTCCAAATTTTTGAACACAAAATTTTAAAAGATTAATAACTTCATCTGTAGTTTTACTATCTAAGTTTCCTGTTGGCTCATCTGCAAATATGATTTCTGGTTTATTTGCTAAAGCCCTTGCTATAGCTACTCTTTGTTGCTGTCCTCCTGAAAGTTCATTTGGAAACTTATTTATCTTATCTTTAAGTCCTAGTACATCTATTATTTCTGATATATACTTAGTATCTATCTTTTTATTATCTATTGATACTGGTAATGTTATGTTTTCATATACATCTATAACTGGTATAAGGTTGAAACTTTGAAATATAAATCCGAACTTTTGTCTTCTTAATCTTGATAATTCTTCTTCTGATAAATTAAGTATATTTTTATCATTTAACATTACTTTTCCTGTTGTTGGATTATCTAGTCCTGCTGCACAATGTAAAAATGTACTTTTTCCTGAACCACTAGCACCAACTATAGCTGTAAACTTACCACTCTCTATAGATAATGAAACATTTTTTAAAGCTTCTACCCTATTTTCACCTTTTCCATAAGTTTTGCTTAAATTAATTATTTCAAGTTTATTCATATTTAAACATTCGCCCCTTAAAATATTTTTTTATTCTGTCACTTTTAACCCTTCTACTATATTCATTTTTTCTATCTTTCTTTTAGATATATAAGCTACTATTATGCAAATTATTATTGTAATCGTAGTAAATTGTAATATTTCCACTATAGGTATATTGAATTGTGATATATTTTCTATATTAAATGCTTCTTTAATTTGATTATTATAAAATGATATAACTTCATAATACTTATATGATCCTACTATAGCAGCTACTATACTACTTAATATCCCGTATATTAATGTTTCTTTTATTATCATATTTCTAATACGTCTATTTGTCATACCAATAGCTCTTAATAGTGCAAACTCATTCGTACGTATTAGTAAACTTGTTTTTATTGTTCCAAATATATTTATTCCTGCTATAAAAAGAATTAATGCAACTATAACTTGATATTCTCGTTTTCTTTCATCTGGCCCTTGCTGATCAATCTTTTGTTCTTCTGTCTTACTTTCTATTTTTGCAAGTGGCTCGCCTTTGAATTTATCTTTTAACTCATTGTAAATATCATTTTCTTTTTCCTTTTCAGTTTCTAAGAAAATTTCATTGTATGTGTTCTTATTTGATATATCTGATACATATTTATCTGGAACTATAATTTCAAAATAACTTCCAAAAGAACTATCTCCTTCATAAACCCAGTTATCTTTTAGAAAAGCTCCTACTCTAACCTTCTGTTCTTTATATGAAACTTTTTCTTCTTCAATGACTGGAACTTTTATAGTCAATATGTCTCCTATTTTTAGATTCTTTTTGGTTTTGTCAGGTTTACTTGTTTTTCCATTGTAATAGTAATTACATACTACAGCATTAGGATATTCTTCCTCTCTATATTCTGGAACTTTACCGTTTTCAGTATATTTTTTCAACTTATTCCATGATTTATTATCGTATCCACTCATCAACATACCTATTTCTACGTTATTGTTAGCATTTTTAGGATCAAGGCGATATTCGACATAGTTTTCTTCTAAATTCTTAACTTCTAACTTTAAAAATCCGCGTAAGTTAATTTTTGTTTTTATATCCTTTACTCCATCCATTTTAGCCATTTTCTCTACATCTTTCTTTGTATATCCTGTAAAGTTATCATCTGAATTCATATCACTATATAACGTTAGTGAATAATGTTGCATTCTTAAATCTTTCGATCTTGTATACATATATGAATCATTACTAAGAACCGCCATATTATTTATGAATAAGATTCCTCCCATACTTATAGCTATAATAGATACTAGAGCCCTAAATTTATTTCTACCAATATTTCTATATGCCATTTCTCCTGTAGTTCCAAATAATTTTCTAATTGCTCTATGGTAGAATCTTTTCTTCCTATACCTAGGTAATTTATCCGTTTTTCTAAGTGCCTCTAGTGGAGATATTCTTCCTGATATCCAAATTGGAACTATACTTGATAATAATACTGTTATTGCACTAATTTTTATTGCTTTAACTATATGCTTCATACTCACATACATATCTGATCTTGATATATGTATATCTATAAAATTGCTATTGAACATTTTTATTCCGAAATATGAAAATGCTAGTCCAAATATTAATCCAAGTAAGGTTCCTATAATAAATATAACTACACTTTGAATTCCAATTATAAGCCTTATCTTCCTCTTAGATATTCCAACTACTCTAAATAACCCTATCTGCTTTATCATATCCATTAGAGATATATTAAACATGTTGTATATCAATATAATAGATGTAACTACAATTATTCTTTTTATGTTTTTGCTAACGTCATTTTCTCCAGATAAGCTGTATTCTGATAAGGCCATAACAAGTATCTCATTTTCAGTTAAATCTTTTGGGTTAATCTTATACTCTCCTAATATTTTATGTAATATTTTTCTCGCATTTGTTTTAGACTTTAATTTAACTATACTCTCATAACTTATAAGCTCTTGAGGTAATATTGATGTTTCACCTTCCTTAAAGTATGTAAAACCTCTAAATTGATACCAGTTTTTATAATAGTAATCTGGTTTACTTATTATCCCAACTAACTTAAATGACTTTGTTTCCATAAATATTTGATTAATGCCATTTTCATCTTTATATTCTTTTTTTACTTTAAATTCAATGTTCTGATTTAACTTTTCTTCTAACTTCATATACTTCATAGCTTGAGATTCTAGTACAATTTCATCATTTTTACTAGGCAGTCGCCCTTTTTTAATACTATATCCTGTCATTTCTATATATTTTTTATCAGATGAGTCTAATTTTATAAATGTTCCGTTTTCTGATACAATACTTCCAAGACTAGCAACTCCCGATGATTCCTTTACATCTTTGTCATTCTTTATTTTCTCTAATTTATCTTTACTTAAATTGCTATAAGTACCATCATATCCTCCATACATATGATATATCATTTTTAATTGTTTCTTACTTTGACTTTCATTTGTTACGTCAAATCCAAATACTAACATAACTGCCAAAGAAACTCCAAGAACCATAGCAAATGTTCTTCCCTTCTGTTTCTTTAAATATGCTAAAGCTAATTTTACATATGTCCTCATTTTTTCCTCCTTTATATAAATAGTTTACTATTATAGTCTTATAACAATAAAACCTTATGTTCTATAGTAATAATACTTCCTTTACCTTACAAATCGCTTTAATATTCCTTACAGTTTTGTAAAGTCATAAAAAAATAAAGGAAACTTAAATTAAGCTTCCTTTATTCAACATGTCTTATAGCTTCTGTTACTTCCATCTTATTAACTTTTCTTTTTGGTCCTATTGTAGCAATATACCCTATAAAAAGATTTATAAATATAACCACTAGGTAATCCCATGGATTTATAAAGAATTTCTTAAAAGAAAGTGGATTTTCGTAAATATATGCCCAATATATAAAAATTGATAATTGTATTATAAATATTACTATAACTGTAAATATAGAAGAAATAAGTCCATAGAATATACCTTCAAATACTATCATTTCCTTAAATTGTTTTGTCGTAAGACCTACTGCCTTCATAATTCCATGCTCTCTTACCCTAGACATTAAATTGTAGTTTATATTATTAAATATACTTAGTCCACTTATTATTATTAGAACTATAGTAGTTGAGTTCTGTATTAAATTATATGTATTTACAGACTTTTCAGTGGATACGTTAAAACCATATCTATCATCTAGCTCTGTTCCTGGTATAAGCTCTGATATTTTTTGAACTTCTTTTCTCAATTTTTCATATTCATATTTACTAGTCCTATTTTTGGCATATAGTCTAATAGTTCTATACTTATCTATACCTGAAAACTCTTTAAACATATTTTCTGATATTATGACATATGGTGATCTAGTACTATGCAACCAGGAAATATCTTCATCTGGGAAATACTCTATTATACCAACTATATTAAATTCTTTCTCTATATATTGTGACCTATATTTTTCGTGTTCATTTAAGAGTATGAGATTATCTAATGATTTATCGTATCCTTTCTTAGGTATAGTTAATTTCAATTTATCTCCTATGTCAAAGTTAAATACAGGTTTTAATTTATTATCTCCCGGTTCCCTATATAGCCTACCATTCTTATTTGACTTTGGAATATATATTATAGCTGAAGGCTCGTTTTTCATCTTTTTTAAATCTATACTTCCTTTTTCAAGTACTTGCTCTAATGATCTTAAGTCATTATCAGATAGTCCCAAAACTATATTCCTAACTAATATTTCCTCTTCATCATCTCCATTAAAAGCAAATCTCCCCATATCTTGAGGATGCCCCCCATTGTCCATATATTTTATATAGTTTTCTCCATTTATACCATTCATATATTTCTTATTTAGCTTTATTTTAGAGTAAAGTATTTGTTTGAAAGAAACAGATTTAACTTGTGGTAACTTTTTTATATCCTCTATTTGTTCTTTAGTATAGCCTTCTTTCATAGGAGTTTTGTCATTCAAGTCTAATCTAAAATCAGTTACTTCAAGTCTACCTGTATCTATTTGATAACTATGCTCTCTATCAAAAAGCTCACTTCTAAATCTTTCTGCCATAAACATGTTACAACCTATAGCCATTGAAATTATAGTAAAGATAACAGCTTTTTTATTTCTCTTTAAGTTCTTGTATGCAACTTTTTTCGATATCATTAAATGTTTTTCTATAAAACTTTCTTTTTTATTAATTTTTATATGTTTATCTTGAGTTGCTTTATTTATAGCTTCTAAAGGAGACATCTTATTAACAATCAATACCCCTCTAATAGCTGCAATTCCTATAGCTACAAAGTTCGTTATCATAGATAATATAATTGAAAAAGATGATATTACTTTTATATCTAGCTTATAAATTCCTTCTACAAATCTACTTGTAAAACTACCTTTAAAAAAGTAAAGAACAGTTGATCCTAATATTATTCCTAAAATCATTCCTATAATATATATAATTCCTATCTCTGAAAATATAATATATACTACTTGTTTATTTGTAGTACCTATTGATCTCATTATTCCGAATTCTTGAATCCTTTTAAGCACTGATACACCATATATGCTATATATCACCATTCCTCCAATGATCATTAATGTAACTGATCTTTTAACTAATTCCCAATCTATAGCATTTAATTGTCCCATGGCTCCAAGTAAATCTTTATTTAATATTATTTGATTTCTTCTTTTGATACCTATTTCTTTTCCTATTCTATTTGCTTCATTTCTATATTCTGTTTTATCTTTAAATTCTACATAAGAATTTATATGATTTTCTCTATTTATTAGATTTTCTTTATTAAATCCTACAAAAGCTTCAAGTTGTCCTTCTTTTTGTTTACATAATCTATTTTTTACTATTCCGACTATTTTAAACTTTCTCTGTCCATTTTCTTCTAAATTCATATTTAAAGTTTGACCCAGTTCATGTTTAATATTTAACCTATCTAAAACCCATTTTTCTATGGCAATTTCATTAGGTTCTTTTGGAAATCTACCTGATTCTAATTCTGTACTTTCCATATACAAAATCTTTTCGTCAGCTCCTAACATTTTAACTGTTAGTTTATTTTCAGTATTCCATGTATCATAGTAAAATGATGATGCTAATGTCCTTATATTTTTATTTTCTTTGATTTTTTCTATTTGATTTAAATTAATTTCATCATATATAGTATGATAAACTCCACTAAACTTTTTAGCTTCATTTACTTGTACTACTCTTGAGCTTTCCCATACAGATCCTGTAAATATTACTAAAACTGAACTTAAAACTATACTTAAAATCATAGAAATTGATCTTTTAGGATATTTTAATATGTATTTTAATGATAACTTAATGTATTTTAGCAAAGTTCGACCTCCTTATAACAAAGATACCAAATTTACCTTACAAGTTACTTTAACATTTCTTACAGTTTTGTAAAGTCACAGTAATAAAGGAAACTTAAAATAGTTTCCTCGAGCTGTATTCATCTCATAAATATCATAAAAAAGACTTATCAATTGACAAGTCTTTATAATTATCTTTTTTATTAAGTTTATATTTCTTAGTTTCTTTAATTAAAAGTAATTATGATAGTTCTTATTTTATCACTTTGAAAAGTATTTACTATATTAATACTTGTATATTTTTTATATTCTATTAAAATAGTCTACTAAATTCGTCTTGAATACATTTAATCTGTATTTTAAATAGTATAAATATCTATTTCGTTTTTTCATTACTTTTTCATATTTCCTACATAAGACCGTATTCCACCAGAAACATTAATCACATCAAATCCCATATCTTTTAATTTACTGCAAGTTTTTGTACTTCTTCCTCCTGATCTACACATAATATAGTATTTTTCTTCCTTGTTCAAGTATTTTTCAGGATTGGCTAATAAGTTATTCATTGAAATATTTTTTGCACTTTCTATACTTCCTTTACTATATTCAGATGGTTCTCTAATATCAATTAGATTTATTTTTCCTATTAATGAATCTATATTATTAATATTGATTTCTTTTTTATTGTCTTTTTTAAATAAATTAAACATACTGTATCACCTTCACTATTTCCAAATTTTGAATATCTAGTTATACTATTTTTATTATTTCTTCATAAATCTTTTAATATTCGTATTTATAAAAAAGACATGAGATAACATGATAGCTACGTTCTATAGTATAAACTACATTATTTTTGTTTACAATTTCAGTTTCTTTTAATAAAAAATATTGTTATATACACAATTTTTTTATTTTTTACACTCTAGCTTCAGAATCTGCTCTTCGAATTATTTCATCTACAGTCTCTTCTGGAGTTAAATCAGATGAATCCAACCATAATCCAATATGCGGTGTTTCTTTATGAAATGCATCATTAAGTTCATCGACAGTCCATGTTGTATAAGCTGTCTTGTTTCTTTTTGCTTCTCTTTCTGCTACTACATTAGCACTCGGACAAAGTACAATAATATACAATGGTCTACTTTTTATCATTTCAATGAATGTTCTCATTTCTTTTCCTAAATACGTGTCTTGTACTACTACTGTAAATCCAGCATTGTGGTATGTATCTGCTGTTTGTGCTGCAAGTTTATACCTTAATAATAGCTGATCAACTGCCTGTTGTTGAGCGTCAGGTGTCATATCTACACTTCCAGAAACGATCATTCTTCTAAATATATCTCCTCTTACATGAACTCCTTTTTCAAATCTTTTTGCAAGTAAGTCTGCTACTGTAGATTTTCCTGCTGCCATAATACCTGTTATTACAAAAACACCTTTTTCAAGTTGATTTTGTTTTTCTAATTCGTGTGATAATTTGTTCATATCTTTCTCTCCTAAATTATTTAACTTTATCTCTAACTTATAACAAAGTATTCGATAATAAAATTTTTAATTAATAGCTTACTGGAAATTATCTATCTTCTTAAAATTCTATAAAAGTTTCAAGCTACCTTTCACTTTTATTATCCAGTTTGTTTTTTATTATTCCTGCACATCTTCTATAAACAAAAGAGTCAAGAAAATCTTGACTCTAGTTTATATCCCCATGTAATTCTTCACTTAGTTCTTCTGCTACTTTATTATTTTCATCTAATATCAATATCTTAGGTTTTAGACTTTTTAATTCTCTTTCATCTATATAACAATAAGCTATTATTATAACTATATCTCCAGGTTCTACTAACCTTGCTGCTGCACCATTTAAGCATATAACTCCACTGTCCTTTTCTCCTTCTATAACGTAGGTTTCAAGTCTAGCACCATTGTTATTATTCACTATTTGAACTTTTTCTCCTGGAAGTATTCCTGATTTTTCTAACAAACATTTATCTATAGTTATACTTCCAACATAGTTAAGGTTAGCCTCTGTTACTATAGCTCTGTGTATTTTTGCTTTTAACATATTAAGTAACATTTTATACCTCCAGATAGATATTGTCTATAAGTCTAGTCTTCCCAAATTTAACTGCTAATGCTATGATAGTTTTGGTCTTTATGACATCTATTTCCTCTAAAGTTTTAGCATCTAGTATTTCAACATAATCTATCCTAGCTAAATTTTTAGAATTTATTTTATTTTCTATGAATTCCTTCAACTTTTTAGCGTCTTTTTCTCCATTTAAATATAACTCCTTAGCTTTAAACAATGACTCTGAAAGTATTAGAGCTTGTTCTCTTTCTTCTTTACTCAAATAGACATTTCTAGAACTTAGTGCTAGTCCATCATCTTCTCTTACTAATGGACAAGAAATAATATTTATATCAAAGTTTAAATCTTCTACCATTTTTTCTATAATTGCCACCTGCTGTGCATCTTTTTCTCCAAAATATGCATTTTTAGGTCTTACTATATTAAATAGTTTTGCAACTATAGTTGTAACTCCTTTAAAATGTGTTGGTCGAGATAGTCCACATAGCTTCTTAGTTAAATCTCCTTCTACATTTACAAAGGTACAACTATTTTTTGTGTATATCTCTTCTACTTCAGGATTAAATACAATATCTGCTCCTGAATCAACAGCCAGTTTAAAATCTCTATCTATATCCTTAGGATAACTATCTAAATCTTCATTTTTTCCGAATTGAGTTGGATTCACAAATATACTTACAACTACCAAATCATTATCTTCTCTCGCTTTTTTAATAAGAGACAAATGTCCTTCATGTAAATATCCCATAGTAGGAACAAATCCTATATTTAGAATTTTTCCATTTTGTATGTTTCTAATTTCGTTTTTTAATTTATCTATAGTTTTTATTAAACTCATTTCCGCACCCCTTAATAAAGCTTCTCTAAAATTCTGTTATCTACAGAAAAAGTATGTTCCTCACTTGGAAACTCTTTATTTTTAACTTCTTCTATATATCTTCTAACACTATTTTTAATATCATCTTTTAGATTTGCGTATCTTTTTACAAATTTAGGTGTAAAATCAGTATTCATTCCTAACATATCATTTATCACTAAAACTTGTCCGTCACATCCACTTCCGGCACCTATTCCTATAGTTGGAATGTTAAGTTTTCTAGTTATTAAATCAGCTAAGTCTTTTGGAATACCCTCAAGGACTATACCAAATACACCGGCTTCTTCAAGGCTTATTGAATCTTTAATTATTTTCTCGGCTTGACTTTTACTAGTACCTTGAATTTTAAATCCTCCAAACATATTTATAGATTGAGGAGTTAATCCTATATGACCTAGTACAGGTATTTTTGCATCTATGATAGCCTTTACTTTATCTATTATTTCTACTCCACCTTCTAGTTTAACACCTTGAGCAAATCCTTCCTTTACTAATCTACCGGCATTTTTAACTGCTTCTTTTGGACTTACATGGTAAGATAAAAACGGCATGTCCCCTATTATAAGGGCATTTTTACTTCCCTTAGAAACAGCTTTTAAATGATAAATCATGTCATCAATAGTTACTTGAAGAGTAGAATCATGTCCTAAAACTACCATGCCAAGGGAATCTCCCACAAGGATACATTCTATTCCAGCTTCATCTACAAGCTTTGCCATTTGGTAGTCATACGCTGTTAAAACTGTTATTTTTTGATTTTTCTTTTTGGATTCTAGAAAAGATTTGACTGTAAACTTAGTTTCCATACACTTCACCTCATAATATTATTATGATGGTAAGTTTCAAATAGAAGAGCATATCAGGGGTGTTTAAAATCTAAAAATCCTCTTTTTCTTATGACAAAAAGAGGATGTGATCTTCAGTTTTTTCTCTGTCTCAGTCTTAAAAGCTCTAAGCAGAACATTTATAAATACTAAACTTTTACCTGATAAGTGTACAGCTCTTAAAGATACCATCACTTAAGGCTATTATATACATGATTATGACTATATGACAAGAACTTTAAATAATTATATAAAATACCATATCGATATTGTATTTTTAATATATCCTTAGCATTTTTTATCTTTTATTAGGTTGTTGAATAATTAATTTTTTCTGAGTATAAGTTTCACTAACATAAATTGATTCTTATTTATTCCAAGGAAACTTATTATACTTAGCCCCTTGTTCTTTATCGAGTAATTTTTCAATTAAATACAATAGTAAAGTCCACATTACATGTGACTTATATTTATTAAAACCATATTATCCTATACTCATTTTTAATCGAACTATATGACTTAGCTTTACGAAGATTTATATCTGTAATTAAATTAATGGACATTTCATCACATAGCTTAAATAATTTCACACTATCATAAGAGTAAGACGAAGATGTTATGATTATATAATTGTTTAACTAGTTGCTCACAATTACTATCATATACATTAGCTGTTTTAAATTCTAAAGCTAAAGGCACTAAATCAGTAGAAGTAACTAAATGTAGCTTATATCCCTTATACCAGCCTAAACGAATTGACTTTCTTGATTTAGCTTGTGAATCAAATCTAGAACTAATACTGTAATTTCGATTTCTTTTAGTCTAATACAGAAAGTTGAATGATCTGGAATATCAGAAAGGCCTATAATGTTAGCAGATAAAATATCATTTTTTAAAGACTATTCTAATTCTCTAAGACAGTATATCTTATTCATTTAAAAAAGCGCTGATATTAAATTGCAATATGTATTACAATTTTTTTATTTTAATGTATCTATTTTTAAGAAAATAAAAACCACTTAACAAAAGTTAAGTGGTTAAAGTAGTATATAATTATTTATTCAAAACTCCAACTGCTAATTGTCCATCTTCTGAGTAATCAACTGTGAAGTAAATATCACTATCTTCCTTTGAAAATTCAAGATATTTTTTATTTGTGTCAATATTGATCCCATCTTTTTCCGCTGCTTCTAGTTTTTCATTTGGAATTTTATCATAAAAATCTTTAAACTCATAAGAATACGAATCAATATCTGAGTAAAAGCTTCCAATCATTGCTTTTGCTTGAAGAACAATATCTTCTTTACTCATTTCATTATAGTTTTCATCCCAGTTATATCTGCCAAAATGATGAAATTCACCTGTTACATTATCAATATCAAATACAAATTTAAGACCATCTTTTTCTAATTGAATTGAACTCCAATTCATTGTTTCATAATCTACTCTTCCTTCACCTGACTTAATACCTGTAATATCAAATTCTTTTAATTCGGGGAAAGCTGTATAAACTTTGTTTAAAGCTGTTTGTTGAACAGAAGTAAGGTTAGAACTATCTGGAAGATATTCTGACAATTTCATATCAACATTTTCCTCTTGAATAGTTACTGTTTTAAACGCTTCAATAACATGTGGTGCTGCGAGTGCTCCTAAAGGAAGTATTACTGCTATTGCTAAAGTTGTGGTACTTAACATAAATCTCTTTTTCTTTTTCATAAATCTTTGCTCTCCTTTTTTAATAATATTATTTATATACAAGTTTCGTGTTTTAAAATATGCTTGCTCAGGACACTCTATGCTATCAGCATAGTTTGACAATTGTTCTTTTAATTTCCTTTCAATATCCATTTTTTATTTTTGCGACCTCCATCCACATTATTTATTAAATCTATCCGCCTTTTTAACTGCTTCAAAGCTAAGTGATGTCTTGACTTTACAGTTCCCAAAGGTATTTCTAATATATCTGCAATCTCTTGCAATGAATAATCATAACAGTATCTTAAAACTATTACTGCTTTTAGTTTATCTGATAAACTATTAATTAATTCCATTATTTCACTTTCTAATTCAGAGTGAATAATGTTTGGCTCATAACTCATATCCTCTCTGCTTAGCATTGAACATTGTTTTTCAAAAATCCGAAAAATACGCCAATTTTTTCTTTTAAAGTTACTAATTTGCCGAACAGTTATTCCATGAAGCCATGCTCGAAAAGGTTTATCTAAATTATAATTATTAATTGAACTCCACAACTGAACATAAACTTCATTCATAATATCCTCTCTATCCATGTTATTATAAACAATCATTGAAATTAATCTATAAACATCACTACTGGTTTCATTATAAATAAAGTCAAAAGATTCGATTGAGCCATCTCTCATCTCTTTTATATGCTTATAAAGCTCGTAGTCTTTTTCTTTTGACTGGTCTGACAATATTTTTTCCTCCTCTCTAATCATTTAATTTGTAAGCTGCTTACATAATGTATTGGTTCAATTTATATGAAAGGTTCACTTTTTATTTATTTTTTATAGGTTATTGAATAATTAAATTTTTCTGAGTATAAGTTTCACTAATATAAATCAATTCCTATTTATTCAAGGAAACTTATTACACTTAGCCCCTTGTTCTTTATCGAGTAATTTTTCAATTAAATACAATAGTAAAGTCCACATTACATGTGACTTATATTTATTAAAACCATATTATCCTATACTCATTTTCGATCGAACTATATGACTTAGCTTTACGAAGGTTTATATCTGTAATTAAATTAATGGACATTTCATCACATAGCTTAAATAATTTCACACTATCATAAGAGTAAGACGAAGATGTTATGATTATATAATTGTTTAACTAGTTGTTCACAATTACTATCATATACATTAGCTGTTTTAAATTCTAAAGCTAAAGGCACTAAATCAGTAGAAGTAACTAAATGTAGCTTATATCCCTTATACCAGCATAAACGAATTGACTTTCCTGATTTAGCTTGTGAATCAAATCTAGAACTAATACTGTAATTTCGATTTCTTTTAGTCTAATACAGAAAGTTGAATGATCTGGAATATCAGAAAGGCCTATAATGTTAGCAGATAAAATATCATTTTTTAAAGACTATTCTAATTCTCTAAGACAGTATATTTTATTCATTATTTTGTATAGAAAGCATTGAATAATCTGCAAATCAGAGTACTTCTTAGGTATCCCGATTTGTGGGAACTTAATATTATTAGCAACTTTATCAAATATGTCTTGTAGTTTTTTACAAACAGCAAAAGGGATTATCTTTTATCATATTAAATGTTACAATCATTTTATGGTCATCCTTTCTAGGTGATTGTTTTGTGTGCGCTTAACATGATACTAGAAATTAGACGATTTTTTAGTGGTAGTTTTAGTTATTTAACAACCTATTTTATAATAAAAATCACTTCAATTCACATTAACCTACAATACAAATGATGAATTGAAGTGATTTTAAATAATATATCAAAATAATTCTATATTAAATGTTATATAATATTTTTATCTTTAAATATCTGCAAGTACAATTTCTCTATTAAGCTTTGTTTTTTTTACATCAATAATACGTTGATTTTCAGAACCTCTAAGCTTTAGCATCAGATTTTTCTTTTCAATTTCAAATTTTCCGTCTACAAGTACGTCTATATTATCAAGCAACTCTGTCCATCCATTTATTTCAGAAGAATTCCTCTCTATAAATTCGTAAGTATATCCAGTATATGTAACAATACTGTATCCCAATTTTTTTACTCGTTCTGCTAACTTTGCAAGAGGTTTTGCTTGTTCAAAAGGTTCTCCACCACTTAACGTTATACCATCTAACAGTGGATTTTCTTTTATCATCTTAATAATACTCTCAAAATCAACTAATTTTCCTCCCTTAAAAGAATGAGTATGTGGATTATGGCATCCTGTACAGTTATGTTTACAACCTTGTGTAAAAACTACAAGACGTATACCTGGCCCATCTACAATGGAATCTTGAACTATTCCTGCAACTCTCAACATGTTATCCATCTATATCACCTTACATTCAATAAATAAAATCTTCTATATCATTGATGCATGTTTTACTCTATCTCTTTCCTCAGATCTTTTAGCATCATTGAATCTCTCTAATGTTCCTACCAAATATCCTGTTATTCTTCTAATTCTTTCAAACTTTATATTGCCTTCTTCTCTACCACAGCCAGGACATTCATCTCCAATTATTCCAGAATAGCCACAAACAGGGTCTCTATCAACCGGATGATTTATAGAACCATATCCTATTCCTGTTTCTTTCATAGCTCTTATTATTTTTTCAAAAGCATCAATATTTTGTGAAGGATCACCATCAAGCTCTACATATGTTATGTGTCCTCCATTTGTAAGCTCATGATATGGTGCTTCCGTCTTTATCTTATTAAATGCAGTTGTATTATAGTAAACAGGTACATGGAAACTATTAGTGTAGTATTCTCTATTTGTAACTCCATCTATTTCCCCAAATATCTCTCTATCAATCTTTATAAATCTTCCAGCAGTACCTTCAGCGGGTGTAGCTATTAATGAAAAGTTCATCTTATAATTATTCGCAGCATCGTCCATGCGCTTTCTCATGTGCTCTATTATTCTAAGTCCAAGTTTTTGAGATTCATCTGATTCTCCGTGATGCTTTCCAGTTAAGGCTTTAAGACATTCTGCCAGTCCTATAAATCCAACAGTTAATGTACCATGCTTTAATACTTCTCTAATTTCATCTTCCCAGCTAAGCTTTTCAGAGTCAATCCAAACACCTTGCCCCATAAGGAATGGGAAGTTTTTAACCTTTTTTTCTGCTTGTATTTCAAATCTGTCTAATAACTGCTTTATTACAAGATCAATTTTTTCATCAAGCTCTTTAAAGAAATTTTCTAAGTTTCTATTACTCTTTAAGGCTATTCTTGGTAAATTTATTGTTGTAAAGCTCAAATTTCCTCTTCCATATACAACTTCTCTTGATGGATCATATACATTCGTCATTGCTCTCGTTCTACATCCCATATATGCTATTTCAGTTTCAGGGTGTCCTTCTTTATAGTATTTCAAGTTAAATGAAGCATCTATAAAAGAGAAGTTAGGGAACAGTCTTTTAGCACTAACCTTGCATGCAAGTTTAAATAAATCATAGTTAGTATCACCTGTATTATAGTTCACTCCTTCTTTCACTTTAAATATTTGTATAGGGAATATAGGAGTTTCACCATTTCCAAGACCTGCTTCCGTAGCTAAAAGAAGATTTCTAACTACCATTCTCCCTTCTAATGATGTATCTGTACCGTAATTAATAGAACTAAATGGTACTTGTGCACCTGCTCTACTATGCATCGTATTTAAATTATGAATAAAGGCCTCCATTGCCTGATATGTACTTTTATCAGTTTCAGTATATGCTTTATCTCTTGCAAATTTCTGAGCTTTTCTTATAACTTCTACATTATCAAAGTATTCTAATAAATGTTTCTCTTCAATTTTTACATATTCTTTCTCCATTTTTAAATTAGGCTCTACATTATATAGCTCTTTAATATCTTTAAAAGTTTTTTTTACTAACATCTCTGTATCAGTATTTTCTGTTAGTAACTCTATAGTATTAATAAGATTCTTAGTATAAAATTTTGCATAAGTTTTCGCAACACCAGGAGCTATACCATAGTCAAAGTTTGGAATACTCTGACCTCCGTGTTGGTCATTCTGATTTGATTGAATAGCTATACATGCAAGAGCTGAATAACTTTGAATATCATTTGGTTCTCTTAAATGACCATGACCTGTGCTGAAGCCTTTCTTAAATAACTTTTCAATATCAATCTGGCAACATGTAGTAGTAAGAGTGAGAAAATCAAGGTCATGTATATGTATATCTCCATCTTTATGGGCCTTTGAATATTCAGGTTTTAAAATAAACATATTATAAAACTGTTTTGCTCCTTCTGAACCATATTTGAGCATTGTACCCATAGCTGTATTACCATCTATATTTGCATTTTCACGTTTAAAATCATTATCCTCAGCTTCTTTGAAGGTCAAATCTTCATATATCTTCATAAGCTTAGTATTCATTTCTCTTAACCTTGTTCTTTCTGCTCTATATAATATATATGCCTTAGCAGTTTCAGCCCATCCATTATCTATGAGGACTTTCTCAACAATGTCTTGTATTTGTTCAACTGATGGAATAGTATCAGCAATCTCTTTTTCAGTGTATTCTACCATCTTTTCAGCCAGCCTGAAAGCAGCTTCATAATCTTTTACTCCTACAGAATTTGAAGCCCTAAATATAGCATTTGCGATTTTTTCAATATTAAAGGGTACTTCCCTTCCATCTCTTTTTTTAATCTTTGTAATCATTATAAAGAAATCCTCCTTAGGCTTTGTGATTAGTAATATTAGTATAAGTTCAAAATAAAACCTCCTGTTAAAATTCTCAGGAGGATGAATATATCCAAGTATATAACTTATAATATTCAATACCTTCCTATTCTCCGTAGGATTTAGGTATATAAAATATAGGCAGGTATTCTGACTCTGGCTCATGAATGTTTTACACCTTCCCGGAATACCAGTGGTAAAAGTAAAACATCTCCCCATTACAGCGGCGGGACCGTACAGGACTTGCACCTGATTCCCTTTTAAGTTGCATTTATAATGCAGCCACCTATATTTACACTATATGTTGTGTACTTAGTTTATCATATACTATATCTAGCGTCAACTAGTAATTCTTTTTCTATAGAATTATAATTTATTTATTTTTTAAGAGCCCATAAACATTAAATTTAAAATGAATTTGCATAAAATAGTCTCAAAAAATTAACTATATAATACATGACAAGATTCTATAATTTTCTTGTATTATATAGTTAATTTGCAAATTATTTTTTTATAATATTATCTCGCACTTCATATTTTATATCATTAAATATAAGTTGTACACATCCTATTGAGGGCAAAATGTTAAAGCTTTTTTCAATATAACTTTATAACTCCCAAATTCTATCTTTGATACATTATTTAAAATAAATCTACAATTAATAACATGATTATATATAAAATTAATATGGAATATCTAGCTTAGAGTTATTTTTTGATCTATTCTTATAATTAGCACAAATAGCTTATTTTCTTACGTTTAATGATAATATACCCATATACTAGCCTTCAAATCTTTTTATTTTAACAGACTGTGTGGAATTCTCCCATCCTCTCTAGGTGGGAGATGGCTAATACTAATTTAGTAAATACTGGATGTATTTGCTAAATTGTGATATTATAACTTCAAGAACAACTAAAAACTGAATATATAGAGTTGCTATAGGAAATGCTCTATAGCATAAAATATTCAAGCACTCGCCCAGTTAGTATAGCGAAAACCAAGCATATATGCCAATATAGAAGTTCTTATGTTATATTTCGAGGTTGGTTCAACCTTTAGAGCCTAGATAAACTTGTCTCATTGAGATATTGACTAGGAAGCCATCCACTTCTATAAGTGGTGGTAGTTCACGTATTCATCTTGAAGAATTCCCATATGAATTATATCATGCCATGTTCCTTCTCTAAAAAGACTTTGACGAGAACTTCCTTCGTATTTAAATCCTAATTTTTCATATAATTTGATTGCATTGTTGTTAAAAGAAAAAACCCTTAATGATACTCTGTGAAGATTCATTTCGAGAAATGCATAATCAAGAAGAAGTTTTAACGCTTCTGTTCCATATCCTTTTCCCCAATAATCTTTTTCCCCAATGTCTATAATACATTCGGCATTACGATTTTTATAATCTATATTTATTAATGAAGTAATTCCTATTGGTGTATCTGATTTCTTTTCTACTATAATATAACTTTTAGACGAATGAGATCCCAAAATAACTTGATTAATAAATTCCTTTGTCTCGTCTAAATCATATACATCCAAAAGTGGGTTAGTTGATTGCATAATTTCTATATTATTTCTCCATGAATGATAAAGTTCTGCATAGCTTGATGTCATTTTTTTTAAAACAATTCTAGAAGATTCAAACAACATAAAAAACACTCCTTTATTTTTCTATAATTGGACAAAGCATTTCCTTTAATGAAAAAACTAATACCTTAAGCTGATCATTTACTTTTGTTCTCTCTATACCTAAGTGAAATGTATCTAACATTAATCCATCTAAAAATGAGATAAGATAAAGAGCAATTGATTCTGAGGATAAACGAGGTTGAAACTCTCCTCTTTCACTTCCTTTTTGGATAAACTTTTTTATAGAATTCACTAATTTTTGGTACCGTTCAGTTACATAAGAATGGTTTCCCCTATTTCCCAAGTAATAAGTTGTTAAAAAGAACTCTGTCTTACATATCAAAAGAGATTCATTAATAGTCTCAATGTTTCTCTGTTGTGATTCAACCCAGTTTGTCAGTTGTTTCCAAAAATGAGTTTGATCATCTTCTTCAAAGAAATGAATATCTATTTGATCCTCAAATTTAAGAACTTCCATAAAAACATGCTCAATATTATCAAAATAGGAATATAAGGCTCCTCTTGATACTCCTGCTTCATCCATAATGTCTTGCATAGTAGAATGCGTATATCCTTTTTTGATAAACACTCGTCTTGCTGCTTTTAACAACTCGTTCTTTTTTTGTTTCTTATAGTTCTCACTTACTTTTGGTGCCATAATACATTCCTCCTCCGGTACAAATATCATAATAGAAATTACAACTGTGAATGATCATAAAGATTTATTTTTTTACATCTGTAAAATATACATTGGTGTCATTTTAGATTATATTTTCATTATAAACGACACCAATGTCGTTTTCAAGTTTTACTTTGGAAAATAATTAGTTAAAACATAGTTATTCTTTGATTTCATGATAAAGAAGTCACTATAAATAATTCAATTTTTAAGTTAGTTATGCAAGCACAAGCCTATATGTATTCCCTTACTCCACAATATTTTCACGGATTTCCGACCTTGAATGTAGGATTGAAGGATTTTTGAACTTTCACTTAATAATTTTTCCATAAAAAAAGGTACTAAAGTTTAGTACCTTTTTCTTTACTATTATTTATGTTTAATTAATTTTTTGAATAAATGTTAAGTTCTACATTTTTCTTATTAAAAAGTCCTTATTTTCAAAAGATGTTTTTTTGAATTATACAATTTATATTCTTAAAAAAATTCATGAATATTAGAAGTATTTTCATCTTCAAATCTATTTTCAAGCTTTATATTATTCAACATATATGCTATTTTTTCTGATTCTTCACGATATTCTTTTCGCCAATTTAAACTTCCCTATAGAAGTATCTACTGTTCCTGTTTTAGATATCGTCACAATTTATCACATTATATTTAGTGCTTTACAAACCCTATTTCGGGATAACGCTCTGATATATCTTCCATATTAATAGAATTATCTCCTTTGACATACTTATCAAAAAACGAAAGACTGACATCATTGATAATATGGTGGACATACCGTGGATCTTCATCTTTCAATTTTAGCAATGGAGAGATCAACTTGAGATCAGTATAACTCATGTGATCCGTATTTGGAATCGTCAGAGAGTAACCACCACCCGCCATAGCAAGCTGTCTTCGTCGTACTAATTCGTTCCATATATCCTCATGGCTACCTGTAGGTAAATCAGATTGTTTCTTATTAGCCTCTATATAATAATCTTCAGTGTCCTGTGTATCCATCATCATAAACGGCTTAGCAAGCCCCTTCTTTGGGGCAGACTTTCCATACAGACCACCATCCATATTAATTCCTGCTTTCACTCGATCATCTTCTAATAGTATCTGCATAGCTGTTGCTCCTCCATATGAATGACCGAACATGCCAATCCGTTTCATATCAATAGCACCATAAAATCGGTTGTTCACATCATTTCGATTCAACTGCTCCAATTTGTCTAGAACGAACTTCACATCTTGAGTCCATAGAGATATATGTTCGTCTAGTACTGGAAGACCGTCATCTAACTGAGACCGGTTAAGCGCAGTTCGTCCATCTGGAAACACAGTAGCAGCTGCATCATAAGTATGGTCAATCGCTGCTACTATATAGCCGTTACTTGCTAGTTCCTCCATCTGAAACGTATTTTGATTACGGAATTGATCCATACCATGGGAGAATATTAACAATGGCCAAGATGTCTTCTTTTCGAACAGCATTGCTTCCTGATGAGAATGAGTTTTCACCTGTCCTAGATGCTCAAAAGTGAATGCTGGAAACGGTAGCGTCAATGCTAAACCTGAAGCTAATTCTTTAGGATTAGCGATATAAGGAGCGATGGACTCATCACTTCCTGTCCTAGCAGGATACCAAAGCTGGACCATAAGTTCCCGCTTATCCTTTGGATCTTCAGTATATTCCTCTAATCGTTTGTTATCTATGAAATGAAACGTAGTTGTTCCTACTTCATAGGCTCCAGTAGGTTTGTTAAATGAAAATATCGGCATAAGAAGTGGTAGAGTAACTGCAGCAGCCAAGTATAAGCCTATGAAACAGCCCTTAAATATGCGTGTTACTAAAGAAGTAGAAGCTACATGTTTACGAGGATATATGAAAATTTGTAATAAAAGCACCATTAACACTGAATATGCAGGAATCATTTGCCATCGGTATCCTTCAAGAAACAGTTGTAATGATGTAACTACACTAGAAACTCCAAGCAGAATAATATTGTTACGAGTCAAACCTCTCCTAAATAGTAAGACTCGAATCAAAATTAAAAAATTTATTATAATAACAAAGAATTCTATAGTTCTCATAAAGCTTCCCTCCATTCTTCTACTTTTTCACCTACAATGATTCAGACTTAAAACTCAAACTCTAATGTCTTAAGCTTAGACTCAAACTTAAATCCCAGCTTTTCTCCTAAACTAATCGACTCAACATTTGTTTCAAGTGTTGACCAATGCGGTATTATCACATTTTTAATACAATGCTCCAAATACGCTACACATGCCCAAGTCGCTAATCCTTTATTCATTTCTTCTTCATAGTATGTTTCAACATTAATCTCATGCTCATTTTTATTTACGCAACAGGACAAGCAAGTGCTAATCAATCTGTTTCCCTTCATTATACAATAGCCAAATCCAAACTTAAGAAAATCATCTATTGAATACCAAAATTCACCTAAAACTTTAGAAATAATTTTATCAGGGTCATTGTTTATAATCTCAGAGTTAATTCTTTTAATCTGATATCCATTAGGCAAAGGCTTATAACTACGCTTTAATAAATTGAACCTCTCAGGATCAAATTTATAATAATACTCATAATCTGTTTCATACTTTCTGTGTGATATTACCTCTTCCAATGCTCTTTCCCAACTTTTATCATTTATGACCGTGATAAAATAGGTTCCACCGCATGATTCATATGTGTCTATTTTCAACTGATTATCAATAAATTCACGTAAACAAGAAGTAAATTCTTCATTATATACATCTCCAATGAAAATGCTACTTATTCCAACAACATCAACCAACGCTGTTCGTGGATACTCTAAATTATCAACATATATATTACCTCTATTCGTACCACTAATAATAGCATTTAGAGTTAGATCGTTGATTTGGTCTGGTGTTCGTAAGATTGTTCTTATCTTATGATAATCTTTTTTATCAAGTTTATAAATCATTATGTAAACCCCTCCTATTTAAAAACATTTTTTACTACAGGTTATACTCATCCACTGGAGTTATAGTATTTATAATTCTCAAACAGAGTTATCATTCAGCTACCAGAATCTTTAATTTCAAACACATATTAATGGTAAATAAGTAATCCTCACCTATCTTTCTTAATCCTCAATAAAGGGGTAGAATCGACTACTAAGCTTATCAAAATCCTTAAGTCGCTTTTGAGCATTCTCTGCATCCATCATCATCACACCGTTAATTAATATTTCCATTACAGAGAAAATCGTAGTTATCCCTTTTACATATTCTGGTTTAGGAGCATTCACTCTTATCATTAAGTCAGCTTCCGAAGCAATGGGAGATAATTCTCCATCAGTAATGGCAATGATTTTAGCTCCAATTAGTTTTGCTTCTTTCATAAAGGTAAGTGTCTCTTTTCGATGACGTGAGAAAGAAATTAGAATAACTAACCATTCTGTCTCTTTTTCAGTAAAAAAATAATTAGCATCATCCATCGCACCTGTATATAAATAGGTATTTCCCTTAATTGTATTCAGTATTGAAGAAAGCCATCTTGCTGGAATGTTAGCAGACATAAATCCAGCCACCATTACTTTCTCAGCATGGATAATCATTTCTATAGCCTTCTGATATATTTCTTTGTCAAGTTCGTATAAAACTTGCTGAATTGCGTCTATTTGAGTTTTCAAGGTATATTCAATAAAATTTTCTTTGTTCATCTTATTGATTGTAGAATTATGATACTTCTGAACCGGACCTTCTTGATGATTACTTGTAAGCAAAGACTTCTTGATATCCATTTGAAGACTACTATATCCTGAGTAACCAAGAGCATAGCAAAATCTAATTACTGTAGTCTCACTTGTATTTGTCATCTCTCCAATCTTCTTTGCTGGATGAAGTGCCACCAAATTAGGTTTATCCAATACAAACTTTGCGATATTTTTTTGACTCATCGTAAGTGTCGCATATTGCTTTCGAATTTGTTCTCTAAAATCAGACTCCAGACTCATAGATTAGCTTCCTTTCAGATAAAATTAATCTAATTATATTATTGGAAGTATTTATTGTCAATGTAAAATGCATAATGAAGTGTACACTTCATTATGCAGTAACCAAGAATTTTATTATTGAAAAATAAATACGAATCTTTATAGCGAAGATAAAATTTATATAGGAATTGAAGATAGAAGAAATGAGATACTTGAAAAAAGAATTTGAAAACTTATTTGAAAATTAAGTTTTTCAAGTTTAGATAGATTGTAATAATTCGAATAATATAAATAATATCATTACTTTGTACTAGTCTATGGATTTCTTTGCTCTTATGAATAAAAATTGGGGTCTTTTGGTTAATCTATCGTATATCTTAGGCTGTTCCATTTTAAATTGTTCTGTTGGCATAGGTTCTAATAATTTTTCTATTGTAAATCCTCCATCGATTACAGGTGTAATAACTTCATTTAGAGGTCTTGTATAGAACTGTACTTTTACTTTTCCGTTATTCGTTTCCCATTCATCATTCAATAACTCCGTCAAAAAATAATTTTCTCTATTAAATTCTATAAAGTCCGTAAATGGATGATGGACTGAAAAAATCAGTTGTCCTGATTTTTTTAATATTCTATTAAATTCATTCATAACAAAAACCCAGTTTTTAACGTAATGAAGTGCTAAAGATGACAAAACGATATCAATTGATTCATCTTTAATAAAATCTAGTGGCTCGTTTAAATCAGCTCTTATAACATTAGCTTTATTTCCAACTCTTTTTTTAGTTATTTCTATCATTTTAGGACTAAAATCTATTGATGTAACACTGGCACCTTTTTCTAGCAGGTATTTGGTATACCAGCCTGCTGCACATCCTGCATCTAAAACTGTCTTTCCTTTCACATCTGGAAGCAGTGATACAGTAGCCGGTCTCTCATAATAAGCATTAAATGGTTTTGTATCTACATATTCAAAATAATATTCTGCCATTTTCTCATAGGAATCAAGCGAAACTGAGTCCTCATTTATTATCATCTCTTTCTCTATTTTATCATTCAATATAACCCCTCCTATAAAAAATTACTTTTTAATATAACATATAAAATTAATATTATATATTGTCTAATCAATCATAATTTCTATATTATACATAGTACCAGATTTATTAATAAGTATTTGTCTTACTTTGTAAAGTCTTTAAAAAAATAAAACACCGGTTAGGATGGTTCATGCCACCTAATCCGGCTTATTTTTTACTCTTTTAAATCATGACAATTCCAAAACCTTTTTAGTGAAATATTCCTAGAGCTCCTGTCACTAAAACTATAACTGCAAATATCATTCTATATATTGCAAATATTTTCATTGGCTTTTTCTTTAAGTATGAAATAAATTTATTAATTACTGCTAAAGCCACTACAAATGAAACTAAAAATCCAACAGCAAGAGAAATCAATTCTACGGATGTAAGACTAAGTATACCTCCAACTTTTAAAATCTTTAAAAAGCTCATTCCAACCATAACTGGAATTGCTAAGAAAAATGAGAATTCAGCAGCTGCAACAGTAGAAAGCCCTGATACCCATCCACCTATAATTGTTGAAGCTGAACGTGACATTCCTGGAATTATAGCTAAACATTGGAATAGTCCGATTATCACTGCTTGTTTTACTGTAACATTTAATTCTTGTCCTTTTAAATTATTATTTCTGAATTTCTTTTCAGCATACATCATCCATATAGCACCTAAAAATAAAGTTGCGGCTACAGATACTGGTGTAAATAAGTATTTATCTGCTAAATCATCTAATAATATTCCAAAAACACCGCCAGGAATACAAGCAATAAATATCATAAACCAAAACTTAAATCCTGATTTTTCATATCCAACTTTTTGTGGAAAAAAATTCACAAGAGTTTCTTTTATCTTTTTCCAATAAAGTATAACTACCGCTAGTATAGCTCCAAGTTGTATTACATATGTGTACATCTCAACATACTTTGGGTTTATTCCTTTAAATCCTATTAAATTTTGAAAAATAACAAGATGTCCTGTAGAAGAAACTGGCAAGAATTCTGTTATCCCTTCTACAATTCCTAATATTATGGATTTTATTACTAAAGATATTGTCTCCATTTTTTAATCACCCTTTCTAAGTCTTATCATTTTTGTCTAAATCCTTATCTCCATCAGTTAATATCTTCTTTTTTAAAATAGACTATAGTTGCTATAAATCCAATAATAGACGTAACAAAAATTGAAATATAAGAATACATTAAAGGATATTTTGAAACAAATGTATTGTCTGTTATAATAACCGTCGCTGACCATGGAAATAAAGCAACATATCTTGAATTTGTAATCAATACATTCACCATAGTTATACCAATGGTAAATACAATAGTAGGTACAAAATTTTTAAATAAAAATGTTACAAATATAACTGGAGTTGTCAAAAGAAAAAGAAAGCTACCTCCTATAATATAATTTTTAAATGAATTTATCAATACTTTAATACTTAAACCTTCAAACTGTCCTATTAGTCCAAAAACTAGAGTTAATATCCAAGAAACTATAGTTAATACCATAATCCAGATTAATAGCATAATAAACTTACTAACAATGAAGCTTATTCTTGATACAGGAATAGTCAATAAGCCTTTTAATGTGTCTTCTATATACTCTCTATTAAATATATAAGCAGTAATTACCCCATATAGAAGTATTCCTATCAGTACAATGAAATAAAAATTTGTATCAGAAAAAAACTTCTTAAATAGAATAGGTATATCCGGTCTTTCCTTTCTCATACTTAGACGTTCTATAAAACACATAAAGGGGGTTACTGAAGCTCCAATAATACTAATTAAAAACATTTTAGATCGTTTAAGCTTCAAGATCTCTGTATATAATAAATTAAGCAATAGTACCACCCCCTATTAAATTTACAAAATAATCTTCTAATCTATCTTCACTCATATTAATCTTTAGTACTTCAATATCATTTTCTACAAACATTTTATTAATTTGTCCTTGCTGACCTAAATGCGAGTACACACGAATGTTTCCTTTTTCACGAACTTCATAATCATTAATATTAAAATGTTTTTCTATAAGCATAACTGCTTTATTCTCATTAGATACTTGAAATTCTATATACTTACGATTTCTTTTTCTAAGATCCTCAATAGTGATTTCTTCTAGTAGTTTTCCTTCATGAATAATTCCAATAAAATCTGCCAGTTGTTCAATCTCTGTAAGAATATGACTTGAAATAACAATAGTAACATGCTTTTCTTTACACAAATTCTCAAGAAAACTTCGCATTTCCTGTATTCCAATAGGGTCTAGACCATTAATTGGTTCATCTAAAATCAATAGTTCTGGCTCATGCATAATAGCAGCTGCAATTCCTAAGCGCTGTTTCATTCCTAGAGAATACTGAGATACTATTTTTCTAGGTTCTTTATCAAGACCTACTCTTGAGAGAGCATATTCTATAGCATCTGAACGATGGATTCCACGTAAACGAGCTAATATTGCGAGATTTTCTCTACCTGTAAGGTTTTGATAAAATCCTGGTGTTTCAATAATTGATCCAATACGGGGATAGATTTGTTTCTCATTTCCATTCAGTTTTTTTCCAAATACCTCAATTTCACCCGAAGTAGGTTTAACTAAATTCATAATCATTCGTAGTGTAGTAGTTTTACCTGCACCATTACGTCCCAAAAGACCATAAATAGATCCTTTAGGAACATGAAGATTTATACCATCAACTGCTACTTGTTCATCAAATTTTCGTGTAAGGTCTTTTGTTTCTAAAACCCAATCTTGCATCCTCATCGCTCCTTGTCTTACTTGTTTATTTTGTCTATATACTTATTCTAACCAGTAGATCTGACATGGAGCTTACGTGTTTCTTACTTTTTCTTACTTTTTGGAAGAGACACTCTCACAAAAGTTTTAATATAAGGAGTACTTTCCATAGAAATTTTTCCATTCATCTTCTGTACAAGCTCTTTTGCAATAGTCAGACCTAATCCATGGCCCTTCGTTGATCTTGAAGAATCGCCCTTATAAAGACGTTCAAATACTCGCAATATTTCATCTTTAGAAAGTCCAGGTCCCTTATCCCACACTTCAAAATAAACACAACTATCATCAGACCATGCAGATACTCCAATAAAATGATTGCACTTTCCATAACGCAAAGCGTTTTGAAGTAAATTACTGAAAATACGCGTTAATGCATGTTGATCTCCCATTACGAAACATTCTTCATCTGGAATTTCAATTTCCATGGTAATATTTTCTTTTTGTAACTGAGGAATCCAACCTATAAGCTCACTACGTAAGAGTTCAAATAGGTCAATATTCTCCATATTAAACTGCAATTCATCTGCATCTATTTGAGCAATAGTAAATAGTTCATCAATATACTCTTTTAATGCATAAGCTTTATCTTTTGCAATATGCAAATATTCATCTGCTTCTTGACCAGCCATTCCTTCACATAATGCATCTAAATAACCTAAAACTGATGTCAATGGTGTACGCACATCATGGGATAAATTAGATAGCATCCTTTTTCTTGCCTGCTCTGCTTGAAATGCATTTATTTTATCGTTTTGATAAGAATCTACTAGCTGATTGATTTTAAATATTAAAGGAGCAATAGGCTCTTTAGCTCCAACATGTATTTTAAAATTTTCATTACCTGAAATAATATCTTCTAATGTACGTAAAGTCTCACGAATTCGACAACGATACTTCCATTCACGATAAAGGAAAAAGACAATTACTATGATTAGTATTATGATAAACCAAATACTATCCCTATTCATTGCCCACATCTCCATTAAATTTATAACCCATCCCCCAAGCTGTTAAAATGTATATTGGATTTTCTGGGTCTGGCTCAATTTTTTTGCGTAACCTTCTAATGTGTACCATTATATTATTATCATCATAAGCATATTCATCTTGCCATACATTTTGATATATCTGTTTTTTAGTAAAAATTTGTCCAGGGTTAGATGCTAAAAAGTATAATAAATCATACTCTTTTCCAGTAAGTGAAATATCTTTTTTATTGTAAGTCACACGCATATATGAAGGATCAATAACAAGAGAGCCAAAAACCATACAATGTGGTTTTTTAGGTTCAGCACCAAGTACAACGTAACGACGAATTAATGATTGTACTCTTGCAGTTAGCTCAGACAAGCTAAAGGGCTTAGTTATATAGTCATCTGCTCCTAATTTCAATCCTAAAACTTTATCCATTTCATTATCTTTTGCTGTAAGCATTAATACAGGAGTGTTTTTCGTTTCTCGTATATGAGTTAAAGTAGAAATTCCATCCATCTCTGGCATCATAATATCTAGTATAATCAACTGATAGTCCTGGGTATTAATTAAATTTAAACCCTCTATGCCTGTATGAGCCACATCTGCATTGTATCCTTCAGTTTCCATACATTTTTTAAGCAATCTACATAATTCAATATCATCATCTATAATTAGAATACTCTTTTTCATATAATCTCCCCTATCTAAAGCAATTTGACTTTTTTCAAGCATATGACATTTTTATAGCATACAAAAAATTCAGTAAATATAAAGGTATCAAATAAAAAATATATTTAAAAATTTCTATTGTCATTTATACTTTTTTGAAAAAGCTGTTATAAATAAAACTAAGATTCATATTTAAATTAGACTTACAATATTTATTAAACCCTTAAAATTATAGTATATCTGTTTCATGTAATTTTTAGTAACTAGTAAATCCTCAAAACATAATAAAAACCCTCTAGTCACGTTTTAATTTTATCACAAATGATAGAGTATATCTTCCAATTCAATTCTTATGATGACGACAATCATAGTACCATATAAAAAATAATCCTCTTTCCGTTATTTTTAATCCCTATATAAGTAGATAGCATATAGAAATTTTTTCTATAATTGATAAAGATAATTACTATTAGAATACCCTAAAAATTATCATATTGCTTTGAAAGGAGGTAAGAATGCTTTGGATAAAGCTATAAATAAAGATTAGAATTTAAAGCTTAAACTTCTAATCTAAGAACATTGATACTAAACCATTTACGGTATTTACTTTAGATAATTATTTTATATGAATTAATCTAAGAAAAGGAATGATATTTGTGAATAAAAATCGTGAAGAATTAATTAATGGTAATATGTTTAAATTGCTTTTAAAGCTTTCTATTCCAGGAATTATAGGAATGTTAGTCATAGGATTATATAATTTATGTGACGCTATTTTTGTAGGAAAATTAGTAGGAGAGACTGCCTTAGCTGCTGTAAGTGTATCCTCTCCATTTACTTTTATAAATAATTGTATTGCTGTACTTATAGGTGTTGGCTCATCTTCAATTTTGTCTCGTGCCATTGGAGCTAAAAACAATAAGGTGATCGATAAAATTTTAGGTAATTTAATAATATCTATATTAGTATTATCATTAGCTGTTACTATATTAGGATGTCTTTTTACAGAAAACTTACTTAGATTTTCAGGAGCCAAAGGAGATATATTAAAATTAGGAATAAATTATTTAAGAATATCATACATTGGATCATTTTTTGTTAACTTTTCACAAAGTGCCAATATGCTCATAAGAGGCGAAGGAAAAATGAAAGAAGCTATGAGTATTATGGCATTAGGTGCAATATTAAATATTATCTTAGATCCAATATTTATAAAGGTTTTAGGTTTAGGTGTTGAAGGTGCTGCTATTGCTACAGTAATTGCTCAAATAATCCAGGCTTTAACTACATTTATATACTTTAAACGTAATAAATCAATAATACCAGTTAATAAATTAAAGTTTGCCTTTGATTTAATGCCAGAGATATTATCTGTAGGAGGTTCAGCAGCTATGATGCAACTTATGTATCTAGTACAACAAACTGGACTATATAAGCTTGCATCAATATATGGTGGAGATGAACAATTAGTATTAATGGGAGTAGCTCTTAGAATTTTAATGTTTACATTTATACCTTTATGGGGAATGGGACAAGGGCTTCAACCTATAGTTGGAATGAATTTTGGAGCAAAGAAGTATGATCGTGTTAAAGATGCAGTTAAAATATTTAGTGTAGCTTCTGTATTATTTATAGGGATATTATGGGGATTTTACATGATTAAACCTACAGTTGTTTTAAGCTGGTTCCTTAATGATAAATCAGTAATAAAAAATGGATATAATTTGTTTAGACTTATGTTTTTAGCCTTTCCAGTATCAGGAGTTATCGTTATGTCTATGACATTCTTCCAGTCAATAGGTAAAGGCGGGAAATCTTCAGTAATAATTCTTTTAAAACAGGTAGTACTTTTTATGCCTTTAGCTATAATGCTTACTAAAGTTATTGGAATTAAAGGAACTTGGGTCTCTTCTACAGTCACAGACTTAATAGTATTTTTAATTAGTCTTGTTCTTTTAGCAATTGAATTTAAAAAATTAGATAATGTAAAATTAGAGAAATCTTCTGTATTAAAATAGAATTTTCATAAAAATTTCTTGTAGAATTTAAATAATATCAAATAGAAAAGGTATGAAAGTTATACATAACTTTCATACCTTTTAATATTAAAACATACTTACAACAGACTATAATTATATAATTTAATATTTCTTAACATTAGCCACAGCATTAAATTTTCTTAAACAGCATTAGGGGTATTTTTAAATTGACTTTTGTAAAGTTCAGTATAAAATCCTTTTTTATTTATTAGTTCTTCATGATTTCCCCTCTCTATTATTTCCCCGTCTTTCATTACTAATATTAAATCAGCATCACGAATAGTTGAAAGCCTATGTGCTATAACAAAACTTGTTCTATCTTTCATCATAGAAAGGAATGCACTTTGTATTTTCATTTCAGTTCTTGTATCTACACTACTAGTTGCTTCATCAAGTATAAGCATTGGAGGATCTATAAGCATTACTCTTGCTATAGTTAGCAGTTGTTTTTGACCTTCTGAAAGATTTGCTCCTGCTTCTGTAATAACTGTATCATAGCCATCTGGGAGTCTTTTTATAAAGCTGTGAATATGTGCTGCTTTAGCTGCATCTTCAATTTCCTTTTGAGTTGCATCCTGCTTTCCATAAGAAATATTTTCTCTTATTGTCCCTTCAAAAAGCCAAGTATCTTGAAGAACCATTCCAAATAATGATCTAAGATTATTTCTTTTTATTTCATATATATCTATTCCATCAATTAAAATCTTACCCTTAGTTATATCGTAAAATCTCATAAGTAAATTAACCATAGTAGTTTTTCCTGCACCTGTAGGTCCAACGATAGCAATAGTACTTCCTTTTTTTATTTCTGCATTAAAATTATTAATTAAAGGAACTTCTTCTACATATGAGAAAGATACATTATCAAAAGTCACATTACCCTCACAGTTTGTAATTTCTTTAGTATTTTCTAAATCTTTTGGCTCTGGTGTTTCATCTATTATTGCAAATACTCTTTCACAAGATGCAAGTGCTGCTTGAAGTTGTGTTGCAACACTAGTTACATTATTTATAGGTTGTGAGAATTGTGTAGAATACGTTAAAAAACTTGATATTGTTCCTACACTAAGCCCTCCCAAAACTGACAATAGACCACCAACTACCCCAACTAATACATACGTAACGTTATTAATAAATCTAATTGAAGGATTCGTAAGTGATGAATAAAATTGTGCTTGTTGACCACATTTATAAAGTCTATTATTAATTTCTTTGAATTTTGCCTCGGAACGTTTTTCATAGCCAAATGCTTTAACAACTTTTTGATTTCCTATCATTTCTTCAATATATCCATTTAATTCACCTACAGTTTTTTGTTGTTCTTTGAACATTTTATTTGATCTATTTGTAATAAAAGAAGCTATTATAAAACATAATGGAGTCATAAACAATATAACTAAAGTTATTTTTACGCTTAAAGCAAACATCAATACAAGAGAACTTATTATAGTTATAATTCCAGGATAGAATTGAGTTATGCCTTGAAATAATCCTTCAGAAATAGCATCAATATCATTTGTAAGTCTACTCATTATATCTCCATGTGCATTTACATCAAAATATTTAAGTGGAAGAGTACTAATTTTGTCAAAAGCCTCATTCCTTATATCTTCAACAGTTCTAAAAGCTATGATATTTGCTATAATTGTAAATATCCACATAAACAATGAGCTAACTATATATACTATTGCCAAAATAATTATTATTTTTAATAAATTATTAAAGTCTACCCTTCCCCTTCCTATGATTTTGTCTATTCCCTTTCCTACAATAAAAGGGATAAAAGCTGTCAAAGCATTACTGATAAGTGCACATATAAGAGATATACTCATGTATATTTTATAATTTCCAATATACTCGAATAATCTAAATAAACTATTCTTTTTCAACTTCATCACTCTCCTTTGAAAGTTGTGAATTACATATCTCTTTATATACACTACAATTGTCAACCAATTCTTCATGGGTTCCAATACCTGCAACTAAGCCATCATCCAAAACTATTATTTTATCTGTAGTTTTTATTGTACTCACTCTTTGACTAACCATAATAATAGTCATTCCTTTTGTATTCTTCTTAAGATCACTTCTAAGTGCCGCATCAGTAGCATAGTCTAACGCACTTAAGCTATCGTCCATAATTAGTATTTCTGGTCTCCCTACAAGAGCTCTGGCTATAGTAAGTCTTTGCTTTTGACCTCCTGAAAAATTAACTCCTCCTTGAGATACATTAGTTTCATACTTTAATGGAAGCTTTTCAATAAATTCTGCAGCTTTACCGATTTCAGCTGCTTTTTTAACTTCCTCTATACTTGCATCTTCTTTTTCCCATCTTATATTCTCTGAAACCGTTCCAGAAAATAAAATTGCCTTCTGTGGCACTATCCCTATTTTATCTCTAAGTTCTTCTTTAGAATATTCTTTAACGTTAATTCCGTTAATTAGAACTTCTCCCTTACTAACATCATAAAGTCTAGGAATTAAATTTATAAGTGTTGTCTTACCTGCACCAGTACCTCCGATTATTCCAACTGTTTGTCCATGATCTATTTCAAAAGAAACATTACTTATTGAATATTCTTTTGAATTTTCATATGCAAAAGATACATTTTCAAATTTTATTAAGTTAACCTTTTCATCTGACTTCTTATCAGCTGAAAAATTATCATTATATTCTATACTTGGATTTGTATCAAATATTTGGTTTATACGTGAAGCACTCGCCACAGCTTTAGTAAATATTATAATAAGGTTAGCAACAATAGTAAGTGCTGATAAAATTAAAGTTGTATAATTTATATAAGCTATAATTTTTCCTCTTGTAATTGCACCACTATTTACTCTAACACCTCCAAACCATAATACAAATAAAACTGAAAAGTTCATTATTATACTTGTAATTGGAGACATTAAGGCTGAGATTTTGCCTACTTTAATTGAAGTATTTGTTTGATCTTCATTTGATTTTTGAAATCTCATTTTTTCATATTCCATTTTTGAAAATGCCCTTATAACTCTTATTCCAGATAAATTTTCTCTTAATATCAATGCTAATTTATCTAGTTTCTTCTGAACTGTTTTGTATAAAGGAAGTGATCTGCTCATTATCATATACAAAACAAAGGCAAATATAGGAATAGATAAGTACATTATTGTTGAAAGCTTAACATCTAAAAACATTACCATTATAATTCCGCCAATACATAAAAAAGGAACTCTTATAGCTAAACGAATAAACATCGCTAACGCTAATTGAAGTTGATTCACATCATTTATTACACGATTAATTAGTGAGGCTGTGCCAAACTCATCAATTTCACTATAAGATAGAGTACCTATTTTTTCAAACAACTCTTCTCTTAAAATTGTTCCGAATCCTTGAGATGCTATAGATGAATAATATTGACATATAAAAGAAAATATAACTCCCATTGTAGCAATAAGAAGCATTATACCTCCTATTTTCAGTATGTATGGTGTACTTTCCATCTTTATACCTTTATCCACAATCAAAACCATAATTGTAGGTATTGATATTTCAAGTATGGCTTCTAATAACTTAAAAATTGGTCCTAAAATAACTTGTTTTTTATATGGTTTAATGAATCTAAATAATTTAAACAAAGTCTAATCTCCTTATAATATAATTTATATTGAATTCTTTTTATATTTCGCCTATTATTATATCAAGCATAAATGTATATTAAAAATACATAATATGTATCGATTATATACAATTTTTATATGGGAAGTGGATATTATGGACATTAAGCAATTAAAATATTTTTATACAATTGCAGAAGAAGGGCAAATAACTAGTGCTGCAAAAAGACTTAATATTGCACAACCTCCTTTAAGTTACCAATTAAAAAATCTTGAAAATGAATTAGGAGTAAAGCTTGTTGAAAGAGGAAGTCGTAATATTAAGTTAACAGATGCAGGACTTATGCTGTATAATCGTGCAAAACAAATATTAAATTTAACAGAAACAACTATAGATGAACTAAAAGATTTTAAGAAAGGGATTCAAGGTACTTTATCTATAGGAACAGTATCATCTTCTGGTGCTGCACTACTAACTGATAAATTAAATATATTTCATAATAAATATCCATTTATAAACTTTGAAATATATGAGGGAAATACCTATGAATTATTAGAAATACTGAATAGAGGTATAATTGAAATTGCAATTGTTCGTACACCCTTTAATACTGCAGATATAAGTCATATTTACTTACCTTCAGAACCAATGGTTGCAGCGATGGTGGAAAGCTTAAATTGGGATAATAATAAAATTATTGATATAAAAGCCCTAATGGATAAGCCTTTAATAATATATAGACGATTTGAGAAATTAATATTTGATGAATGTCATAATTCAGGGTTTGAACCTAAAGTTTTTTGTAAAAATGATGATGCACGAACCACCTTATTGTGGGCAAATGCTGGTCTTGGTATAGCTATTGTTCCAAAATCAGCACTTAAACTTATAGGTTCATCAGATTTATTATATAAAGAAATTAATAATAAATCTTTATCTACTCAAATAGCTGCAATATGGATGAAAAATGGTTATCTTTCATCTGCTGCGAAGAACTTTTTAAATACTTTTGATAATGGATAATTATAAAAGACCTACAAGAGTAGCTATTTGTAGGTCTTTTTAATTAAGTACTTTTTAATCTATTCATTTTTTTATTAATGTAGTAATTACGTATGACTAAAATTCCAGTCTTTGTTTCTTCTCTTCCTCTTATAATTTGTTGTTTACATTTAGTTGTATTTTAAAAATTATCTTATACTCGGAAGTTTAATAATTGCCTTCATTCCTTGGTTATAATTGCTTTCTAATACAAGTTGTCCTTTATGAGCTTGTATGATTCTTGAAACCATTGGCAATCCCAGCCCATGTCCATTAGCAACAGTATGTCTTCTTTTTGATGAATATGGAAGCTCTATCAAATCTAAAAGTTTATCCTGCGGTATTCCTTTTCCATTATCAGATACAATTAAGTAGCATATCTGACAATCTGACGAAATACATGTTTTTAGGAGAATTTCACATCCATTTGGATTATGTGTAATGCTATTTTGCACCAAGTTAGTAATAGCACGAAGCAATAGTTTTTCATCAGCCTTTACCTTTACATCTTCATTGGAAACATCTAAGATAATTGTAAATCTTTCATCCAGCCCATTGTTAATAAACTCTGAAGCAATCTGTCGTACAAGAACAGACAGACGTATGATTTTTAAGTTTAATGGTTGCATTTCATATTCTAGCATAGATACAAGGTTTAAGTCATTAACAAGGGATCGAAGCTTTTCTGCCTGCTGTCGAATAATACCAGCTTGCTTCCGTTGCTCCACAGGTATAACCATACTTTCCTCCAACTGACTTGCATAACCAAGCACCATAGAAAGCGGAGTCCGGCTGTCATGAGATATACCTGCAATCCAGTTAGAACGTGCTTCATCCCGTTCCTTGAGTGTAGCATTTTTTTCTTGCAGTATATTGGAAGTATGGTTGATGCTTTTTGCAAGGTCACCGAAAATGTACTTTGATTTAACGTATACATTCTCCTCCTTGGCAAGAGCATGAATTCCGTCTACAAGAGATTTTATAGATTTAATAAGCCGTGTACCTATTAAAATTGATAAAAGTAAAGCCAATGCAATATTGCCTATTAATAAAGCAACTAACCGTATTGGTAAAGAGCTTATCCAACTAACAGGAAAATAAAACTGATATTTACCATAGCTGTTCTTTGGATAGCCAACAACTACAAGACCATCGTCATGCTCCCAAACAAAAACAGGGTAGTCCATTAAATAATTTCGTGAAAACTTTGCTACATCGTTTATGGTATAAGTAAGAGGAATTTCTTTAGGTAATCGGTAATTCCAGACTACCTGTCCATTATTGTCTAGAAGCATTGCCCATGCGTTATTTTGAGCTAACAGCTTTTCAGCAGACTCACTCAGATAGTACCTTGTATCCTTTAATTTAAGATTTGTTGCTACATTTTCGAGTACAGCTTTAGAAGAGTATTTTTCGTTCATTCCATTAAAAATAAATGAACCAAGTAGAATATAATTCAAAACCAGAATAAAAACAGATATTATAATTGTCGCACCTAGAAATCGTCTTAAAATCCGAATAACACCTTCCACTTTCTTACTCCTCCTTTATTATCAGCTTGTAACCCAGTCCTCTGACAGTAATAAGACTTTCTGGTTTTGAGGGATCTGTTTCTATCTTCTCTCGAATGCGTCTGATATGCACCATAAGAGTATTTTCATAACTATATAAGTCATCACCCCAAACTGCTTGACACAGAGCATCACTAGTCACAATACGTCCTTGATTTTCATACAACTTCAAAAGAAGCCCGTGCTCCTTTGCAGTCAATATCTGTTGTTTTTTATCTCTATATACTATAGCGCCTTCCAAATCAACAATACATCCTTTCAACATAAAAATTGGCAAACGTTCTGGCATTGAAGTAATATAAACACGTTTGAGTATAGCAGTCATCCGAAGAAGAAGCTCTCGAGGTAAAAAAGGCTTGGCAATATAATCATCTGCACCTAATCCAAGTCCCAATAAACGATCTTCATCCTCATTCTTTGCTGATAGAAAAAGCACCGGTATCTGTGAAAATTGTCGTATAGAAGAAAGCAACTCAAATCCGTCGCCATCAGGTAGCATAACATCTAAGATTGCAACATCAGGTTTATCTGAACGACAAATCTTCAAAGCCTCTCCACAATTTGCAGCAGAATATATTCGATAAAATCCTTCTTTGCGTAAAAAACTATCTATCATATTTCTAATTTCAAGCTCATCATCCACGATAAGTATTTTTTTGTTTTTTATATTTTCCATATCAAATCACCCATCTTTATTATACTTTACATTTATAAGATTTTTATTAATTCTTAACTTTTGCTTTAGATTTAAGGTTGCTGTAAGGTTTTCGTTAGCTTCAATAAAGGTACCGATGTTATGATGGTTTTCAAAATAAAAATTTAGATTGGAGTTGAAAATAAGATGAATACAGTTGTAGCAACCCATAAGCTGTCGAAACACTATGATGACATTTGTAGGGTGAACAGTATAAATTTGATGGTTCACGAAGGGGATATATACAGTTTTCTTGGTCCTAATGGAGCAGGAAAATCCACTACACTTAAGATGCTCTTAGGGTTGGTCAAGCCAACAGAGGGTGAAATTATGATTTTTGGAAAGGATTTTCATAAAAATCGTCAGTCCATTTTGAGCCAAACCGGGTCACTTATTGAGTCACCTTCGTATTATGGACATCTAACAGGTTTGGAAAATATGCGTGTTATGCAGCGCCTACGTGATGTACCAGACAAAAAGGTGCAAGAAGCTTTGGAAATCGTTCATCTGGAAAATCAGAAAAATAGAGAAGTTAATCACTATTCACTAGGCATGAAGCAACGTCTTGGAATTGCCATGGCACTGATTGCTTTTCCAAAGCTTTTGATACTGGATGAACCTACCAATGGACTTGACCCTGCCGGTATTGGAGAAATCCGTGAGCTTATCAAGTCATTACCTAAGCGTTATGGTATTACCGTTTTGCTCTCCAGCCACCTGCTCTCCGAAATTGAACAGATTGCTACCTCGGTTGGTATTATAAGCAATGGAAATCTTCTATTTCAAGGTAGTATGGACTTATTGCAAGCAAAAAGTAAAGCCTGTATTTCTATAAAAACGCAAAATGATAAAGTAGCAGAAAGGTTGCTACTAAGCAGGGGATATATGCCTGTAAAAAATAATGATTCCCTAATTTTAGAAAATCTAAAGGATGCACAAGTAGCACAGGCAAACAAGACACTTGTGAATGCGGGTATCGATGTCATCCGTATTGAGGAGCATAAAAAGAGTTTAGAGGATATATTCCTTGAACTTACAGGAAAGGAGGGAAACCTTTGATGAAAGTTTTATCTTTAGAATTTTTCAAACTTCGTCGTAAGTGGATATTTGTGATGATTACCCTATTTCTAGGCGCAGAAATTTTATGGACTTTTATATCCGTTGGCATGTCCATAGCTCGTCATCCCGACAGTACAGGATGGGAGGCACTTCTTGTAACTCTAGCCTCTATGAATGGGCTGTTTTTTCCTATCATTTCAGCTATTGTGGTTTCCCGTATCTGTGATATGGAACATAAAGGTAGCACTTGGAAGCTTTTAATACCAGCATCTGTAAAACTAAAAGATATTTATGCTGCCAAATATGTGTGTGCTTGTATATTGATGTTATATGCCGTCGTTTTACAAGTCATTGCTATAACAATCTTTGGCATTACAAACAGTTTTTCTAGTCCAGTGCCTTTATCTTGGCTTTTGCAATTCATAGTGGGGACAATGTTTACCAATATGACTATACTTGCATTGCAACAATGGGTATCACTGTCAGTTAAAAATCAAGCCTTTGCTCTATGTTTAGGAATGCTCGGTGGCTTCATTGGTATGACAGCAGACCTTTTTCCTACAGTGATAAGCCGTATCTTCATTTGGTCTTACTATACAAAGCTATGTCCTGTGACATATCACTATATAAATAATTCAGCTAAATATATTACTCAACATCTGAGGCTAGGTACGTTGACTGTAGTTTTCCTAACGGGAATAATCTTTTATATTGCTGGAAACCTTCAGGTTTCCAGACAGGAAATGTAAAGGAGGAATTTATATGCTGAAAAGAAGTATTTCTGCTGAATGGCTGAAACTACACCATTCTCGTATATGGCTTATACTCATTATGCTTCCCATTCTAAGTATATTGATTGGTTGTGCTAATTATTATTTCAATCAAGGTGTATTGCAAAATGAGTGGTACAGTCTTTGGACGCAGGTAACCCTATTCTATGGTGAATTTTTCTTGCCCATACTCATTGCCATTTGCTGTGCTTATATATGCAGATTGGAACATATGAACCAGAACTGGAACACCATAATGACAGCTCCTATATCCACTGGAAGCATTTTTATTGCTAAACTCATTGTTGTTAGTATACTAATTTTCATTGTGCAAGTTTTCTTTCTACTTATGTATTTTTTTGCAGGAAAATTTTTTGGACTATCATCACAATTTCCTATAAAAATCCTTGGGTGGATACTTAGAGGCTGGTTGGCTTCCGTAACTATCAGTACTATACAACTTGGACTATCTATACGTATTCGTAGCTTTGCAACTCCTATTGGACTTAGTCTTTGTGCTGTGTTTATGGGTTTAGGAATGTACGTAGCGAAACTAGGAATGTTTTTCCCCTACTCTCTTTTGACAATCGGGATGGGCGTACTAAGTCAGAAAGGATTAGCAGGTGATGAAAATATACTATTTCTCGTGATAAATATTCTATTTACAATTCTATTTTCATCATTTGCAATTCATAAGTTAAAAAAATCTGATGTAACAACTTAAATGCAAAAGGAGGAACTTTCTATGAAAAAAATAACTACAGTATTTAGTTTACTTTTAGTAATACTTGCTGCATTTTCAATTTTCTTTTTTAATCCGAGGATGCTAACCCCAGAAGACCCTACTGGAAAAACAATTTATTATACGATGATAGAAAGTGAAAATGTGAAACTAAACGATGAAAAAAGATACGAATACACCCTCAATTCATATGATGAGAAAGGTAATGAGAAAAAGCTTAATTTTACTGCAAGCAAACAGTTGCGTGAAGGTGCTTATCTGGAACTGTATGTAGCTACCTTCCGTGGCGTTACTTACTGGCAGGAGGTGAAATATGAAGAATTACCAGAGGTGATTCAAGAAATCTATAACAAATAAGACATAAAATAAAGGTGGAAGATTTCTACACAATCTGCCACCTTTGAATATTTACCTTATTAAAAAACAAGAACCACATTCTAACATACAGGTAAAAGCATATTTTCTGCTGTATTTTTCTCTTTTTCCATCATCACGGCTGTCACGTTTTTTATTTCTTCGTTTCAAGACTTCCTGTGTCTTTTCAAAGGTTTCCTCGCTACTAAGAACGGCGTCAGTTTGAAAGCAAAGTTCAAAAACACCATTGATAAAATCATTCTTTCATCCACAAATTTTGATGATTTCCTAAATCAGATGGAAGCTGCTAGATAGAAATAAAGAAAGGTAAATATATCTTTCAGAACAGCAGGATATGAGTATTTCACCCGTGCAAAGATACTGGGTGAGAATTAATACTGAGAAACGTACTTCAGCGCAAATACAGGACAAAACGCAAATTGTTAACTGAACCTAATAAGCTATATTATAATTTGTATATATCTATATAAACATAATACTAAAGATTTACTTCTAACCTACGTTATCATAAAACAAATGTATTATTAATTAACTATTTATTTAAAAATAATTATCATATTTTTTCCTATATCTATGAATTATATAATAAAAAAATCCCTGTAAGTAAATAACCCACAGAGATTTTCTATAACCGTACTTTACAAAATTTATTTTTTATTGATAAATACAAGTCAAAATCTTTTAAACATAAAAGCTTTAACACAAATTTCATCATAAAGTTTATAAAATTAAGCAAAGGATGTCATAGTTATATTAATAAAAAGCATTCTTTAATACTTTTTTGTAAAAATAATTCTATTAAAATACTCTCTATTTATCTCAAAATTTATTCAAAAAATGCCTTTGGATAAGTAACTTCTCCACTTACTCCATCTAAACCGCCATCTTCTAATTCTAATGCCATAAATGATTTTTCCGGTACTTCGAAAGGTGAAGTTATGTTCCAATAACTTGCCGGTCTAAATCCAAATTTAGGATAATACTTTTCATGTCCAAGAACAATGATGGATTTAAATTTCATCTTTTTAGCTATCTTTATACTTTCGCTAATTAGAGCACTCCCTATTCCTTTATTTTGGTACTCTGGCAAAACAGAAACAGGTGCTAATGCTAAAGATTCAAAAGCTTTCTCACCATTATTTATTGTTATTCTGCTCAATAATATATGTCCCACTACTTTTCCTTCTACTTCTGCTATCAAAGACAGCTCAGGAATAAAGTTCTCAGTTTTTCTTAATCTTGCTACAAGATATTGCTCCATATGGTCAGTAAATTCCATTTCTCTAAATGCTTTTTCAATAACATCTTCTGTAATACTATAATCTTTTTCAGTTTCTTTTCTTATTTTTATATTCATTTTTTACTCTCTTTCTATTGTTTTTTTAATATCAAAACATATATTTAAAGCTATATTCTTAAGTTATCAATATATTATGAATAATATTAATATCAATTATAAAAAGATCCTCTACTTCATTTTGAGTTTAACAGAAGTATTTATCATTAATATCAGTTAATTTCTCATAATTATTTTAGATTTAAAGGCACAATTACTCTTCTACTAATTATATCAGAAAAATAATTGTGCCTTTTAGTATAACTAATAATTTATTTTATTATTTCTCAATGTCTTTCCTCTGGGTTAAGTTATTCTTTATGTTAAAATAACTCATATTTTTATTGTTTTAAACTTAATCATCTATTCCATCAAATTCTACATATATTTTATCAACTACTTTATCTACGTCCAAATCTTGACTTATAAATTTTATTTTTTGAAGGTCATTGAAATTTTTTATTAAAGATTCTTTTCCCTTAACAACTGATGGAACAAAATTATATGTCTTTAAAATTCCCGAATTAAATGTTGGATCTCCCAAAGCTACTAATTTTTTGTCTATTTGAATTTGTGCTACTTCTTCTGGATTATTTTGTACATATTCTCCTGCTTTTTTCATAGCTCTAACATATTTTTTAGCTATTTCTGGATGCTCTTTAACGAAATCAGGTCTTAAAACTAAAACACAACAATACTCATTTTTATATTCTTTATCTACTCCATTATCTAGTATTATCTTTGCATCTCCACTATTTACAACTAAACTAGCTGATGGATCACTCATCCCTATAGCATCTACTTGTCCATTCTTTAGTGCAAGAGGCAACTCTGGTTGATTATATACTACAAACTCTACTTCCATATTTTCAGGTGAAACACCTATTCCAGCTGCTAGTAGTGCTCTTTGTGCTATTATAGTTTGTGAACTAGCTAGTCCCGGAACACCTATTTTCTTCCCTTTTAAATCTTTAACACCGTTTATTGGAGAATCAGGTTTAGTAAGTAATTTAAGACATCCTGTATGAACCCCCATAGCTATCCTAGCGTCTAAACCATTATCTATCTGCTGTATCATAGCTGGTAACATTTCTAAAAATGTATCTGATTTACCTGACATCATAAGATCCACACTTGATTTATCCGATTTCAATAGCTCATATTTTATTCCTTCTTCTTTTAAAAATCCTTTTTCTACCGCCATTTGAAGTGGTGCAGCACACAATCCTGTACCATAAGATATTTGCATAACATAATCATCATCTAATTTGGATGTCTCTTTCAATTTATCCTTACTTTTCGAACAACCAACTAGCATAGCAACCGATACTGATACTACCAAACAAAATATTCCAAGTTTTTTTAACTTTTTCAACCTAGATCCCCCCTCTATTTTAATCCTTTAAACTCAACATACACTTTATTTACTATCTTATCTATATCCAAATCTTGACTTATCAGTTTTAAACCTTGTAAATCTTTAAAGTTTCTCTTTAGCGCTTCTTTTCCACCATCAATAGAAGATATAAAGTTGTAGGATTTTAAAAGAGCAATATTCATCTCTAAGTCATCATTAGAAACTAACTTATTATCTATCTGAAACTTTGCTACTTCTTCTGGATGCTCTTCTACATATTTAGCCCCTTTCATAAGTGCTTTAGTATATTTTTCTGCAAGTTTTGGATGTTCTTTTACAAAATCCGGTCTAAGCAAAGAAACACAACAAAATTCATTCTTGTACTCTTCATCTACTGTAGTATCTAATATTACCTTTCCTGCTCCATTTTTAGCTACAATAGCTCCAATAGGATCACTTGCAGCTATAGCATCTACCCTACCTTCTTCTAAAGCAAGTTGTAGCTCAGATGGAGTAAATACTAGAAACTCAACTTGCATATTTTCTGGTGTAGTACCTATTCCTTTTGCTGCCAAAGCTCTATAAGTTATTATAGCTGGTGGAGTAGCTAGACCTGGTACTCCTACTTTTTTTCCTTTTAAGTCTTCTATCTTATTTATACCTGAATCAGCTTTAGCAACAACTTTGAGACATCCTGTATGAACTCCTACTGTCATATTTACATCTACACCATTATCTATCTGCTGTATTACTGATGGCAACATACTTGTAAAAGTATCTGCTTTCCCGGAAGCTATCAAGTCACTAGAATATCCTTCAGATTTTATAAGTTCATATTTAAGTCCCTCTTTTTCAAAATAGCCAAGTTCTAATGCCATTTGAAAAGGAGCTTGGCATAATCCTGAATTGTAACTCATTTTAACTACATACTCATCATCTTTAACGACGTTTTTGGTACCAGTTTTTTCAACTTCTTTATTGCTACAAGCAGATAAACTTATAGCAAGTAACCCTAGTATCAGACATCTCTTTATCAGTTTCATTTTCCCCATTTTTGAACACCCCTTATTTTAAAATCCATTAATTATATTAAGTATTTCACTTCTCAACTCTAAGAACTCTTTACAGTCTCTGACTCTTGGATAAGGCAGTTTTATATCTACTATTTTGTGTATTTTTGCCGGTCTAGGCGTCATCACTACAATCTTATTACTCATATATATAGCCTCTTCTACATCATGAGTTACCATTATCATAGTAGCCTTTCTTTCTTTCCATATCTTTATAAGCTCATCTTGCATATTGACCCTAGTTAGAGCATCTAAAGCTCCTAAAGGTTCGTCTAGCAACAGTACCTTTGGGTGATTTATAAGTGCCCTAGCAAGTGAAGCCCTCTGAGCCATACCACCAGATAAATGATGAGGGTATACGTTTTCAAAACCTTTTAATCCAACTAAATTTATAAATTCATCAACTTCATCTTTTCTCTCATCATATACCTTTCTAGCTCTTAGTCCAAAAGCCACATTATCATAGACGTTGTACCAGGGAAAAAGCTTAGGATTCTGAAAAACTAGTCCTCTTTCATACCCAGCATCTTTTATCTCAACACCATCTAATGTTATAGTTCCACTTGTAGGCTTATCCAAGCCAGTTATAAGTCTTAGTAAAGTAGATTTCCCGCACCCTGAAGGCCCTACAAGAGATATAAATTCACTAGCTTCTACCTCTAAACTTAAGTTATCAAGTGCAACTACATCTTCTCCAGATGGTCCTCTAAAAACCTTACCTATATTTTTTATCTCTATTTTCCCTACCATTTGATAACTCCTTTCTGCCATGTAAGAAGTTTATCTCTAACTCTAAATAGTAGCGTTACTACTAAAGAACAACTAATAGCAATAACTATAAGTCCCGCATATACATTCGCATATGACATAGTTTCACGTTGCCAATTTATATACCATCCTATTCCAAACTTAACTCCTATCATTTCAGCAGTCATAAGAGTTAAAAATGCTGATGTTATTCCGTTGAAAAATCCTATAAACATTGATGGCAAAGCTCCAGGTATAGCTATCTTTTTTATTTTATATATAGAACTTGATCCTAATGTACTTGCAACCTCAAAATACGCATTTTCTATGTTCTGAATTCCTGAGCTAGTAAGTACAGCTGTTGGGAACCAAACACTAATACCTATTATGAATGCACTTGCCTTAAAGGAAGTAGAAAAAGTAACTAACGCTATAGGAATCCATACAGTAGCCGGTATAGGTCCTACCAATTTTATAAGTGGATTTATCCAATAACTAGCTTTCCTATTCCAACCTATTGCTATACCTGTTAATACTCCAACTATAGCTCCTCCTATAACCCCTGTAACTAGAAGCTTTAAAGAGTATCCTAAGCATTTTAATAAAAATGGCCAAGAACTATAGAATACATCTAGTATCTTGTCTGGAAATGGAAAATAAACTGATGGTAGTAACATAAATTTTTCAGTTATTAAGTTATATATATTTAGTAATAAGATCATCCCAGCTACAAACCACGACTTATATCCATACTTAATTCTGAGTTTTTCATTAAAAACTGATAATACTGCTAATACAAGAAAAACTATAGATAACACCAGCAAAGCCCACTTAAAATAGTTAAAATCTTTAGTCATAATATCTTCGTGCCTAGGTATAAACGCATGAAGAATAAGTGCAAATACTGAAGATATAAATGGTAAAAGTGTTTCATATATAAAGCGTACTTTTTTCACATAATCCCTCCTATTTTTTATTAAATATAAATTTATGTAATATTTCAGTTAAAGGATACGTTTTTCTCTGAAGCAATTATACTTAGCTAGCTATATTTATTTTAATTATTTCTTTCTCTTCCTCTTTAAATAAGGATATTAGTCCACATATCATAGTTACTATACCACCTATGCGAATCCAAGTAGCAGTAATGTTACATCTCATAGTTTCTTTCATACATACTCCAATTCCAAGTTTTGACCCAAATGTAACAACTAAAAACATAATTCCTATCGTTATAAACGTCCAAGGTTTTCTTGAATTCGTAAGAAAAGACTCTATTCCAGCAACTATAAGTACTATAGATAATAATATAGATGCTTGTCCTGTATAATAACATCTCATATGACTCATATTGCCACTGGCTAACTCCATCATATTTTTACAAACCGGTGACCATATAAGTATTGAACCTATAATAATAAATCCAACTAACACTAAAATTCCACTAAGAATTTTGGAAAATTTTTTTTGCATATAAAAACTCCTTCTTGAATATTTATTTTCAAATCCCAAATTTTATAATATATTAAATTTTTTTACACTTCAAATAGTAGTTTCATATATATGTTACACATTTAATATTATTTTTCTATAAATAGATATACCTCTACATTTTTCCTGTTAATCCAAGTTTTGTATGCTATAATTTTATCATCTAAAATTTTATAAAGGAGCGTTTTGAATTAGATGAGTATTTTAAAATTAGCTTATCTTAACGTAATAAGAAGAAAAAATCGGTCTTTACTTACAGGAATCATAACAGCTTTAACTATCCTTACATTTGTATTAGTTTTTTCTATTTTTTCTATAGTACAAAATGGATTAAATCTTACGACTGAAAGATTAGGTGCAGATATCATAGTTCTTCCAAATGAAGAAGATTCAAACTCATTAGAAACACTTTTTACAGGTACACCAAAAGCTATATATATGTCAAAAAACATAGAATCTGGACTTAAAAATATAAAAGGAATAGAAAAAACTACATCACAGTTTTTTACATCTACTATAGATTCAGATGAGTGCTGTAGTTACTATAAGACGTTGCGTCTTGTAGGCATAAATCAAGATTCTGACTTTATATTAAAGCCATGGTTTGAAAAATACAGTGTTAATTCACTTTCAGATAGTGAAGTTATTATAGGTAGTGATATCCAAGTAATATTGGGTAATAAAATTTCCATTTTATCACATCCTTTTAAAGTAGTAGGGACTCTATATAATACTGGAAGTGGTATGGATGATACTATATTTATGAATATAGATAAAGCTAGATTATTGGCTAAGAAAAACTTCTCTAATAATTTATGGAATGGAAGTACACCAGAAAATCTGGTTTCATCTATACTGATAAAAGCTTCGGAAGGAGCAGATATAGAGGACATAGTAAATAAAATAAATAACTCTAATCCAGGTGTTAAAGCTACATCTACATCAAGCTCTATAACTATGATAAAAGAACAAATGACTTCTATTTCTAAGATAATATTATTTCTATGGTTAGCTTTATTGTTAATTTCGTCTCTAGCTCTTATAGGAAGATTTAATTCACTTGCAAAAGAGAGGAAAAAAGAGATAGGATTTTTAAGGGCTATGGGCATTCACAAGAAAGATATATTCAAATTAGTGATTTCTGAAGCTTGGATTATAGCTGGTATAAGTGGGCTTATAGGAAGTATACTAGGAGTTATTCTTGTAAATCCGGCTTTATCTATATTAGAGGAAGCTGTTGTAGTACCTCAAGGTCAATGGTCATTATCTGTATCAATAGTAAATATTATAATAGGTTTAGTAGCTTCTCTTATATTAGGACTTTTAGCATCTATCTATCCTGCATGGAAAAACTCTAGTCTAGCACCTCAAGAGGCTATTTCGAAAGGAGATATAGGATAATGGAAGTTTGTCGTTTAGAGAATGTTAAAAAATCATATGAAGCCGATGAAAATGTTACACCTATAAAACAAGTTTCTCTTTCTATAAATTCAGGAAATTTTCTGTGTATTGAGGGACCTTCTGGAATAGGAAAAAGCACACTTTTATATATAATAGGTGGACTTTTAAATATATCTTCTGGAAATGTCTTTATAGATGGTAAAAATATAAATACCATGACTGATAAAGAACTTACTGATATACGTAGAAATAAGATAGGGTTTATATTTCAAGATAGTAACTTGATACAGGCTCTAACTATTGAAGAAAACTTAATCTTTGTTCAGTCAATGGTTAATAAGAAAAAAGATTATGGTAAAGTAAAAGAACTTTTAACTCGTCTAGGTCTTTGGGAAAGAAAAAATTTTCTACCTAATGAATTAAGTGGAGGACAGCGTAGACGTGCTATGGTAGCTTGCGCACTTATAAAAGATCCTTTATTAATACTAGCTGATGAACCTACCAATGATTTAGATGAATATTGGGCAAATGAAGTTATAAATCTTTTATCTGAAGTTGTAGATAATGGTAAAAGTGTAGTTCTAGTAACACATAATACTCTCTGGGCTGAAAAAGCACAGCTTAGATTTGACTTAAGTAATGGGGTACTTCATGAAAAACAATGCTTATAACTTTACAAAAGTAATTAGAGATAACCTAATGAACATTTTAAAATAAATTAATTTAAGAACATATATTATTAACCTAAAAAGCTATGAGTTTATCTTTTAAACTCATAGCTTTCTATATTAGTATAAAAATGCCAACCTATTTTTCCTTTTTATAGCTTTATTACACATTTCATATTCTTTGAGCGATATCTCCAGTTAAAAACTCTAAAAATATAGTTTTTCAATACTAAAACGTATACATCCTTTTCTATTATAAGCTTAATCTTCTTAGTATAATTTTAATATATTGTCTTTTTCAAATTAAGTATATTTCTAAATCAATACAATGACTAACTGCTTTCATTTAAGTAATAAAATTGTTTAAATTAATTTTTGTAATGACTCTTTAATATTCTTAGTATATATGCCACCGTGATAGCATATGATTCTATCTATTTCATAGTTTAATAACTTCTTTATAGAATTTTTTGCCTCAATAATATCTAAAGTATACTGTAGATTTGCAATAACTAATTCATCATTCTCTATTACCAGTGCATCTCCTGAAATTAATGTTTTGCTATCTTTTATATAAATTGAGATATGTCCTGGCATATGTCCTGGAGTAGTAATTATTTCTACACCCCCACACCAAGAAAATGTGTCCTTGTCCCTTAAGCATACATCAACCTCAACATTTTCTATTGATTCAAGTAACTTTTGAAAATTCTTTGCATTTTCCTTTTGCTCTTCTGGTAGCTTATCATACATATTCTCTGCTTGCTGTAATCTTAAAGACTTTTCCTTACCACTAATATACTTCTCATCATCAATTGATGAAAGAACTTTAATATGTGGATACGCTTTTTTAAATTCTGCTAAAGATCCCATATGGTCAAAATCATGGTGAGTTATAATTATTTTTGTTAACTTATTAATATCAAGTCCATTTGCTTCGGCGGCTGTTTTTATTAAAGATAAAAAGTTAGGATAGCCACAATCAATTAAAATCATTTCTTCTTCATCACTTAATATAACTGGAAAAATAGCATTTGTAGCTCCATCAAAATCAAATTTTATTTCTAAAACTGTTAATGTACTCATTAGTTTAATCCTCCATAATTAATATAATATATAAGTTTTCTCAAATATATTAACCCTTTTCTCTAAACCTTATCAAGTTCACAAACAATTCTGTATTAAACTTATCTATACTTAACAACAAGACTCTAAATTAAAAACAGCATTAATATTAGTAAATATTAATGCTACTATTTTTTTATAATATTGCTATGTTGAATTTCAAATATTTTTAATTTTAAACTCAGCTCATTTTAATTACAATACTAAAAATTCTACTCATCTTTTTTTAATATTGTAGTCTTAACTTATGGTTTTCGTAGAATATATTTTGCAAAATCCTTTATAATATTTCTATCATCAATTTCCTCTAATGTTTTATTCTTCATAAGCGCTAACAATATTAGCATACCAATAAAAACATTTATATATAAATCTTTCAAGTCAAATGTAAAAAATCCTTTCAACTGTATATAATCTAAACTGCCATTCCAAAAAACTTTATCAATTAAAGAACATAGTGCACCAGAAAAAACAAATGCAAACATGATATTAATAACTCTATTAATTCCTATTCGATTATTTAAATAACTATAAAATAAATATATTAATAAACTCATAACAGCAGCTATTAAAATGTGTATCCACCTACCTATACCTAATTGTAGCATAGAATTAAACCATGAGTAATCTCTATTAAATATAGGTTTGAAGTATAATAATGGTGGCAATATTGGAATATTTTTATCTAAATAATTGCTATTAATAATTATTTTAATTATCTGCTCTATTGATATTAAAAAAATTACACTTATCCATGTCTTTTTATTTTTAATCTTCATATCTGAACCACTCTTCCCTTTAAATCACTTAAAGCTTATTTGAGTATAGTTATATTTATATATGTTTTTTATCAATAATATATATAGCTCTAAGAATAGTTATTATTCTCCTGATGGAGGGTTATATTTGTATTATACTTCAGTTAATCTCATTATCCTGCTTTAAATCCTAAAAGAAAATACAAAAATACGACCTCCTGAAAGTAAGGAAGTCGTAGAGTTTTTCTGATTTATAATTTCACAAAAAATATGAACTAATTCTAACTATATATTGTATTTATAATAGGAATAAAAATTAATTGAATTTTATAACAGTTCCATTAACTTTAACTGATTTAACCTTTGAAACATCTATCGGTAAAGAAGATGTATATTTAAGTTTAACTTCTCCATTTTTACTATAACTTCTTACTGATTCAAATGTTTGGACACTACCATCAGTCATATTAGCTTCAATATTTATATCTTGTGAACCTTTATATTCACCATTACCAGATAATGTTATCCCCATTGGTGATATAGAAATACTATTTGCAGTCCACTTGTCAAACTTGATGTTACATTTAGTTTGCTTTTCTTTATTAACTGATTTAATTTTAAATGTAGTTTTCCAATCTCCTGTTATATAGTTGCCATTGGATACAAAATCTCCCTTAAGTTTTACCTTATTAAGATCTATATTTCCTACATCAAAAATGTATTCAATATAATCACTACCATATTTGGTATTACCTAATTCATTTGTTCTGAAATTAATACTAGCTTCTTTAGCATCAATTTTATTTCCTGAATTGTCAAACAAATATAGGTATCCATGATCATCAATACTATTTCCAGTCCATTTAGTTTGGATATGAAGACGGCCATTAACATAACCAATATTAGAAATATGCACAAAATCTATTTCGGGCAAAGCTATATTCATTTCATCTGTCTTTAAAATTTTTATTATTTTCTGTGATCGAAGCTCTTCTAATAGCTCCCCACCTCCACCAGGAATATTATCCATATCAAGAGGTACTGTTTGAGAATCACTTTTTATTTCTATATCCGAAAAATTTATATCTGTCTCAACTGCATCAAATGTTATCTTATCACTAAGGAACGATCCAATACGAAAACTTACTTTTTTATCGTTTAGCTTTTCTCCGCCGTTAGCTTCCATACGCAATGTTGCTGTTTTTGTTTTTTCATCATAATGTACGATCTGACAATTAAACGTACGGGCTCCTGTTAATGAGTAATCATGAATATCAAGAGTCTTATCAATTCTGTTCCCTGTCAAATCTTGCATAGTCAAATAAATAACTGCCATTTCATCATCATTCATAGCTGCTACTACTTCCATTTTAATTCCATTATCTTCGCTACTAACTTCTATAGGTTGAAACATTAATTCTATATCTGGGCTAATAGTAAACACGAGATTTCTAAAACTTGGTATAGTTGCAGCCATTACACCAACAGATAGCATTAGACACAAACAAGCTGTTAATCCAATAGAAACAGCTCTTTTAAAGCCCTTAGTAGATTTTTGTTTTTTTATTTTCTTTTCTATTTCTAAACTAATATCACATTTAGGAGTCTGAATGGTATTAAGAGCATTTTTTATAATTATTTCATCAGAGTCATAATTCATTTTATTTCCTCCAATCGTTCATAATAAGAATTAGTTTCTCGTAATATGTTTGCCAGCTTTGTTTTCGCTCGTTCATAACGTTTACGTAATGTCACAGCAGAAACATTATAGATGGCTTCTAACTCTGTATAACTTTTTTCATCAATAACTCGGCTAAATATCAATGCTCGTTCCTTTGGAGATAGAGTCAAAAGTGCTGTTTTTAAATCATCATTTATAAAGGTTGCATCAGTATTTGCTTCAAACTTCATATTTTCTGAATCCATATTAGATCGTGGAAAGAAAAAGAATATTTTTTTCTTCCTTAAATAATCAATACAAGTAGTATAAGCAATACGATATAGCCATGCAGATAGTGATGTTCCTTTTTTAAAAGTTTTTCTTTTGTCATAAGCTTTAATAAATGTCATTTGTACAACATCCTGAGCTTCAAAATAATCGCAAAGTATATTATGACAATATCTTAGAAGTGATTGTCCATACAACTCTATAGCGCACTGTAACTCGTACTCCCCACCTGTAGTAAAGCTATAATCTAGATTACTAGCTTCCATCCCACCTCTCCTCTCATTAATTTAAAAATCGATTTTCACTTTTATAACGTAATTAGATATTATTTTGTGACATAATACTAAAATTTTTCAAAAAACATTGCTCAACAGGTAGTATATCTGTTGAACAATGCTGATGCAATTAATATAAATAATCTTTAATTATTTATTCTTTCATCAGAATACAGTAAGTTTATACTTATACTTCTCCTTAATATATAATCTATAAGTGTTTTACTTAATACCACGTTGAGATATGTAGAATACCTACCTAAATAAAACTATAATTTTTTCTATTCATTTTTCCTTTTATAAATAGCTGTATAGCACCAATTATAGTTTATAGAAATATTGTATAAAAAAATATAAATTAAAAGACTCTGATTATATAATCAGAGTCTTTTAATTTAAAAATTTTATAATCATATCATATTTATATAAATCATTTAAATTTAGTTTAAAAACTCCATAATATGGTTGCTCAAAATAAAAATTATCACCCTCTTTATAAATATAATGAGTCGTATAACCTCCATCTTCAGATAACTTAAAATGGCCTACTACAAGTTTCTCTCTATCGGGATAATCATGAGAATAAGTAGATATATTTTTTTCATCTACTTTCGTTGAGCTTTTTAACATATTTAAATATTCTTTTATATCTGAGAATTCATTAATAATATTTTCTTCAACAATTTCGTAATTAACTGTATTTAAAAGCTTAATCTCGATTATTCTATCTGATTCAGGTACTTTAACATTATTATTATTCGTATATAATTTAAAAAACAAAATTATAGCAATAATAAAAACAATAAAAATAATAAGTAGCCATTTTATTTTTCTACTAATGTAAATCCCTCCTATTTTTTCTTCAGCTTTATTTGTTTTAAAATTTAAAGCTTCTATCTAAATTTTATCTTCAAAATAGATCTTTGTAAAATATTTCCATATCTTAAACCAGATAATTGTATTGCTTAAAAAGTAAGTAAGTAAAAAATATAACTTTTATTTACAAGTATATATCATAACCAATAATTATTTAGTTTGTAGTGTAATCAAGGTGGAGAATAGAAAAAACTTTATATATCTATATATTGAATTCTTAAGAATCTCTTATAAAACACTTGATATTTTTAATAGACATTATCTTTAGAAATTTGATTATAGATAGTAAATGCATCTAAAATATTGAACTGCTTTGTTTGAGGATTCCCGTCTGCATTAGCAGTTACTAAAATGTATTCCTTACCATCTATTTTTGCTAAACTGGCTAGGCATAATTTAGCTTCTTTCGTATAACCAGTTTTTCCACCTTTGATAACACCGTCATTTACATCTTCTATATCCATATGTTTAAACATCGTACTTTGAAAAGTAATTCCATTAGGATGAAGATTCGTTGTCTTTGTAGTATGACGCTTTGAGGTATATATTTCTCGAAAAGTATCATTTTGTAATGCATATTCTAGTAATCTTGCAATATCACTTACAGTACTATAATGATTTATATGATGTAGTCCTGTGGAATTTGTAAAATGAGTATTCCTCATTCCTAATTTTTTAGCCTTTTTATTCATTAACTTTACATAGTTTCTTTCTGAACCTGCGATTGCATTTGCTAATCCTATAGAACTTTCTGCCCCAGAAGGTAATAATACTCCATAAATCAAATCGATTGCTCTTACCTTTTCATTAGGTAAAAAACCTGACATAGAAGCTCCTTCTGAATACAAGTCCTTAAACATATCATCTGACAGATAAATCGTTTCGTTTAAATCTGGTAGATTTTCAATTGCTAATATTGCTGTCATAATTTTTGTAAGGGATGCTGGGTAAATCCTTTCATTACTTGATTTATCTAGTAATATCTCATTATCATCTAAAGAAATAAGAATGGCGTTTGAACTATATATACCATTAGCTACAACCTGATTAACCCTATCATGGATTCTTATTTCTCTTTTTTTTATATGTGATTCTGTTTTCGGATCATTTTTACTTATTAGATGATTTGACAAAAATAAGGCTGTGGCACATACTGCACATATACATAGTATCCAGAGAACATATTGTATCTTTCCCTTTTTTCTTTTATATCTTTGTCTATATTCTGTAATTTTAGTATTCCTCCTCGAACGTAAATTAACAATATTGTCTTATAACATAATTTTAATAAAACTGAACATTTTTTATGTAAACAATGACTTATAGACTTATTAAGATTTTCTTATGGATTGCTTAATATTTTCAATATTTTAAAATATAGTGAAAACAAAAAACACCATTCCTCTATGAGTTTTCATATCATAAAGGAATAGTGTTCTTAATTATTTATTACTCCAGGTATTTTTATATGAAATATGGTATGATTATCGTTACTTTCTGCATAAATTTCACCTTCATGTAAAATCACAATTTCCTTGGCAATAGCAAGACCTAATCCAGCATTACCAGTTTCTGTTCCTCTAGATTCATCCAATCTATAAAATTTTTCAAATATGCTATCTAACTTTTGTGGTGGAATAGCTTTCCCATAATTTTTAAAAGTTATAATAGCATTATGAGCTTGTCTATGAACATCTATTATAATTTTGCTATTTTCATCACCATAAGCAATTGCATTTTTAAATACGTTATTGAATACTCTTGCTAGTTTATCTGGATCACCATGAAACATAATATCATCTTCTGCATTTACTACAACTTCTTGTTTTTTTTCAGAAAGCATTGGATAAAATTCATCTGCCATTTGAAATAACATATAAGATAGATTAAAGTCTTTTTTCTCTAATACAATAGTTTGAAGATTATATCTGGTAATTTCAAAAAACTCATTAATAAGTCTTTCAAGACGATTTGCTTTTTCTAAAGTAATATCAATATATTTTGCTCTTTGTTCAATAGGCATATCTGGTACTTCTGACATTAAGTCCAAGTATCCAATAACTGATGTAAGAGGAGTTTTTATGTCATGGGCCAGATAAACAACTAAGTCATTCTTTCTTTGTTCTGCCTGTCTTGCATCTCTTTCTCTTTTCTCCAAAATATGTTTGAACATATTTAGCTTAGTTTCCATGAAACTCATTTCTGGAGATAGTTCAATTTCTTTATCTGAACCTTTCATTAAATCGTCCATACCCTTATCAATTTCATCAAGATAACTTGTAACCCAGGACATAACAAACTGAAAAATAATTAAGAAAAAAATAACACATGAAACTAACATAATTTTATCCATGTTATTACGGAATATATAGTGGTGAATAATAGCTGCATCTGACTCAGATAAATAAAATGTATTTCGCAAAAATCTTACAATCCAATTACCAAAACGGCCTCGTAATAGCGAACTTAATAACATTAGAAATCCGCTGCCTACTAAGATAAGTATTACTACCTTAGAAAATATTTTTCGTTTGAACGCTAAATAATCATTTTTTCTAGTTTTATTAGTTTTCAATCTTATAACCAACTCCCCATACTGTTTTGATATATTTCGGATTTTCAGCGGAATCATTCATTTTTTCTCTCAAATGTCTAATGTGAACCATAATCGTATTGTTACTATTACTAAAGTATTTCTCTCCCCAAACTTTCTGGAATAACTCGTCAGAACTTATGACTTGTCCTTTGTTTTCACACAAAACCCATAGAATTGAAAATTCTGTAGGAGTCAAAGACAATGGTTTTTCATTTAAAAAACATTCATGAGTATTTTTGTCTACTACCAGTCCTCTTATAGAAATTAGGTTTTCTTTTTGAGCTTTGTTTAATTGATTGTACTTTGTAAATCTTCTTAATTGTGCCTTCACTCGTGCCACTAGCTCTAGTGGTCTAAAGGGTTTTGTAATATAATCATCTGCTCCTAATGTTAATCCTGTAATCTTATCTATTTCTTCATCTTTTGCAGTCAACATAATGATTGGAAAGTTATAAGAATCTCGTATTCTTTGACAAATGGAAAATCCATCTATATCTGGAAGCATAATGTCCAAAATAGCCATATCTAAATCTTCGTTTTCTATAACTTCTATTGCTTCTTCTCCTGTATAACATTTGAACACTATGAAATTTTCATTCTTTAGATATAATTCAATTAAATTAGCTATCGCTTTCTCATCTTCAACTACTAAAATTTTAGTACACATACATTCACCTTCTTTTTATATCTACTGATAAGAGTCTTTAAACCTTTACACTAACTTATTTTCATTTTCTAACTCTTTAATTCTTTTTATTTTTACTATTATAATAATGTCCTTGACTGATAAATCTATAATAATTTTATCCACTTTCTTCAAATCTATATTTGTTTTCTCTAGTTCATCTTTTATAGCATCCCATTGTTTTAAAAATACTTAATAGTCTAAAACTAACTCTATATAGGCTATATTTAACTAAAAAATTGCATAACTTGTTCAATTCTTTATGTCTAAGATAAGATATTGACATAACTCTAATATAAAAACTTAAAAGATCTAGAAGTACAAATATTTGTTGCACAAAATAAGCTACATTCTTTTTCAAAATGTAGCCTATTGATTTACCTGCCTCTATACTTTTCCTTTTTCTTTTGCTATCCCAATTCAAACCAACTCAAAATGGTTCTCCCCAAAATACTTTCAACTTGCATGTTACTTTGTCCATATCAAATTCCTCCTAAAAATATCTTAGCAAAAAATGGACAGACAGCCTTAGGAGGTAGATTACTGACAACAAGATGCTGAGTCTGGACTACCAACCAGAACTGTGTTTTTATCTTTGCACGTTCATTTTAACTCTTTTTAATGCTTATTACAAGTTTATCTAAAGTCAAAGTGTTCATAATCATCCTTTAAGCAACTGTATATCATGTCATAGCTTCACTAATTCTTTATAAGGTGGTGACCCCTATATTTATAACCTCTGGCGATCTTTTTTTCTAATGCAAATATTACTCATATTTGGTCTAATAAAAGAAAAGAGAGCATTCTGACGGATATGAAAAAAGAATTGAAGAAGTAGTTGAAAAAAATTAAGAATTACAAAGCTAAGTTTACTACCGATAAAGCTGAAGATTTATTAGGTGGTATAAATGATTTATTTAGGTAAAATAGACAAAAGCCAGTCGGGATTATAATGGTCCTGACTGGCTTTTGTTTATTTCTTTGCATAGTTGTAATAATATGATTTATCATAATCCACGTAAATGTCTGTTATATTGTTATCCTTTAGATTTTTCCCTATTCTTAGTTTTTCGGAAAGAGGCTCTGTTGCATTGACTGTATGTAAAACACCTTCAACGATATCTGCAAACTTATTGTAGGGGATTCCAATGGCAAAATCATTCTTAGACCATGCACACCAAAATCTTGTACCTGAACACAATACAGAAACATTTATATCATTACTTTCAAATGGATATGCGGTACATTCAGAGCAAATTGCCTGATTACCTCCTATCTTAAAGTTTTTTTGTGTACCATAGATGTAGCAATAGCCTTGAATAATTCTCATTGCATTATATGAGTTGGTAACAATAATTACAATATCTGGAGCCTCGGTAAATTTTTCAAGTGGTTTTAGCATTACACCATAAGCAAGATGGTTGCAAAAAGTTATATCATTTCTTGCACTTTTTGCAACAACAATATCCTGATAAAGCCCTAGTTTTAGTGATGAACGACCTGATCTTGAAAGCTCATCGGGAGGAGCCATACCTAATGCATTAATAGCCCCATTACAACCAAATTGTTCCAAATTGGCTTTTATGCTAACACCTATCATCGCACTCTTAACCATGACACAATACGGAGATTTATTGATAAGTGGTTTGGCATCTGCATTATCAAAATCCTCTTTTTCAAACAGAAATTTCACTCCAATTATTTTTCGTTCTATCTCCAATACTGAGTTTAGTTTTATAACAGTAGTCTGCAATGTTTCGGTACCCATAGTAATCATGCTCCTTCTATAAAAGCTAATTATTTATAATATTTATATAAGTCGGCATATTCCTCTTTGGATTTTTTTAAATATTCGTCTGATATAAAGCGTTCTGCAAGATATTTTGCCCACTCTGCTTCCTTGTCCTTATCTTGAACAATAAGACCTACTGGACACTCATCCTTATCAGTAGGATTCTCATAGAGATATTCATTAACATCAACGCCTCCTGCTTTCTTTACATAGAAGATAAAAGAAATTACAGCATCTGCATCATCTAAACTTCGAGCTACATTGATAGTCTCAGCCATGATTAGTTTTATATTTTTAGGATTCTCTACAATATCAACTTCAGTATAAAACTCTCCTGTCTTCTCACCTAGCTTAATCAAGCCAACATTCTGAAGCATATTTAATGCAATATCAAGATTGCTAGGATCGTTGGATACAGCAATTGTTGCATTCTTAGGGATATCATTAACAGTCTTATGTTTTTTAGAATACATTCTAATTGGAGAATAATAATAATATGGCTCGATCATCACAAGGTTGCTGTTGTTTTCCTTATTGAAGGTCTCTATCCATTTCTTATGGTTTACAAGGATACCGTCTACATCTCCATCTTTAAGTGCAGTAGCTGGCATACTATTACCATCGAACACAACAATTTCAACCTCGATACCTTTTTCAGCAAGGATTTCCTTTGCCCATTGAAGTCTCGGTTCAATGTTGGGAATAGTTGCAAGTTTAATAACTGTCTTTTGAGTTGAATCTCCTTTATCAGTATTAGATGATGGAGTAGTAGATTTACAAGCTATAGCTAAAATGCAAACTGTTACTAATAAAATTACGTAAAGTACTTTTTTAAACATAATAATTGCCTCCTTTGTTATTTTAACGATTTTTTATATAATTCACTTCCTATCCTTTGAATAATTAGCACCATAAAAAAGAGTATTATTACAGAGGTGTACAGTACTGTATTATTAAAACTTTGATAACCATAATTTAGTGCAACAGCACCAAGTCCACCTGCCCCAACAGCACCAGCCAAAGTGGTCGTCCCCAAATAGCTAATAGTACTAAGTGTAAGACTAGAAATCAGAGAGGGTACTGATTCTTTCAACATAATTCGAAATATAATTTGCATATCAGAGGCTCCAAATGAGCGTGCTGCTTCAATCAACTGTCGATTTACACCTATAAATATATTTTCAATTATCCGTGCGATATAGGGTGTAGCTGCAAGAGTAATCGGAAATATTGCAGCTTTTTCTCCTATTGTTGTTCCAACAATCATCTTTGTAATAGGTGAAAGTGCAACAATCAATATGATCATCGGAAAGGAACAAATTGTATTAACAATAAAGTTTAAAACACCGTATATCTTCTTCCGCGGTCTAAGTCCCAATGGTCCATACATAACCAGTGCAATTGCCAAAAGAAATCCAAAGAAGACTCCTAATATCATGCAAGCGAAAAGTATTTTTATGGTTGTTCCAATAGATGGGTATATTATCTTCGTAAAATAATTACTCCAATTTATCCAGAATGTACTGTCTAACAAGATTCATCGACTCCTTTTCCTATCTCCCTGCCTTCTTCTATTAAATTCCATTGAACTGTCTTATCTTTAAGGTATTGTGCTATTTTAGGTAAGTCTTTACTTTGAACGTTAATAATAATAGATCCTAAAATATCGTTTCGATAGTTTTCCATATCACCACCAAGTATTTTAAAATCAATCTCAAGTTCTCGAGCCATCTGAGTAATGATTGGCTTAGATGAATGTTCACTTGACAAAAGAACTTTCATGTTGATTCCAGAGTCTAATTGTGGGAGATCTTTCTGTCCAATTAGGTTTATAAGTGCATTTGGCTGTTGTAAAAATATGTCCTCTATATTCCCAACTTCTGCTATTGCTCCATCTTCCAATATTGCAATCTCCTCGCAACAACTTTGTAAGACAGACATCTGATGTGTTACAACTAAAATTGTAATACCAAAATCCTTATTAATTTGATTTAACAGTGTGGTAACAGACTGTGCTGTTTTTGGATCTAGTGCCGATGTGGCTTCGTCACAAAGTAATATCTTAGGATCCATCGCGATTGCACGTGCAATTGCAACCCTTTGCTTTTGTCCACCAGAAAGCTCTTTTGGTTTAGCATCTAGCTTACCGCCTAATTCAACAATTTCAGCCAATTCTTTTACCCTGTGGTCTATAAATGATCTCTTATATTTCCAACATTTAAGCGGTAAAGCTATGTTTTCATATACTGTCATCCTTTCCAACAGTGAAAAGTTTTGAAAAATCATACCTATATTTTTTCTAAATTCCCTTACTTCTTTATTCTTTAGAGATTTAACATCCACTCCGTCTACAATTACACTACCAGTATCATAGGTTTCAATACCATTTATACATCGGAGTAGCGTTGACTTGCCTGTACCACTTCTGCCAACCAATCCGAAGATTGTACCCTTTCTTATATTCAAACTAACACGGTCAAGAACCTTAATATCTCCGAAAGACTTTGTAACATTCTTAATATGTATCATATTATATCCCCTATATAAGTTATATTTTATATCGCAAGATTATTAATTAATAATCTTATAAATATCATCAAGATATTAATTAACATATTCGATATTTTTTTAGATTCTTAGTCTTTAATTCCACAATTTTCTCCAATATACCACCTTTCTAATGGAATATCAAATAGAGAGTTTTTATAGACAATCAAGGTATTATTCACTTTGGCTATGAATATTTACCCCAGTACTCATGCATTCTCAGGCCTTTAAAGATAAATTTTAAACTAGAATATCAGTTGCTGTTATTAATATCCTCTTAGATTTATAGATTAATCATTTTTATATCTACTTTGCAACAAGTAGATTAAATAAAAATCTCTTTGAAAGAGTTTCTGAGAATTTTTGCTTCATTGCTACCTTATAAGACATTATGAAGCGATAGACCTGTTTCCACAGATCATTCTTCCAACAAAAAAAGGTCTCCCGGATCTGCCACACTTAACACCCCAAGTGGTAAATCTCCGAAAAACCCATATCTATACCGTTTTTAAGCATTATTTATTATATTTTATAACAAGACAACTGTCTTCACGTAGGCAATCTACAGGAACATGTTTACTGGTTGCACTTCTGTGGTAGGTCTCCGAAAAGTCCGTATTTATTTGATTTTTGCCTTCGGTTAAATTTCATAAAGCAACTCTATCATCTATATTTGAAGGGGTTAATATATAGTCAGTTAAATATCTATCAAGTGTATTTAGTGTATGAAGTTTAAATCCATAGTAGGTTTCTTTTTTCGATGCACATCTGCCGTAGGTGGCTACGCCCTTAAAGGTTTTATGAAAATGTGTTCTACCAAACTTACATACGTAAATTAGCATACTATCTACTATGTTTAGACTTCTAGAGTGTGCCACTTTTACAGCAGATAGTTAATTCAGACTATATACCGCTTTTAATTATCAGCTACCAGTGAAGCTCTAAACCAACGCCCACTTCTTTTATTGGAATAAATTTATGAATTTCTGCCCGAACACTAAACGATGTACAATGGCATGGATAAAGCTCTTTTATACGATTCTTCTTCAAATATGCTATGGTTTCATCAAGTCGCTCACTTTGCTGAAACAAGTGAAAACCTCCAATAATACTGATAACTTTGTCATCGTTACATACTTGTTTTGCATACTCAATTATATTACAAATTCCACTGTGCGAACACCCTGTAATAATGTGCAAGCCATCTTTTCCTTGGTATACTAAAGCAGAATCGTCCATTACATAATCATCATACGTTTTACTATTTAAAGATGTTGTTCCAATGGGACTTCTGTTTTCAAAATCGTTTAACTGTGGTATTTGTCCCAAAAAGGTAATATTTTTACTAATACGAACAGGTTTTGCTGATAATTTTAAATTACAGTTCTGTGCAAGTGAGTCCTTCCCAATAGGGGAAGATATCTTCATTTCACCAAGACTTTTTTCATCAAAAGCATTCGGATGGGCAATAACTGTCACATCTTTCTTGATTTTATTAGAAAAATAATATGCTAATCCTCCTGTGTGATCGTTATGTCCATGAGAAATAGCAATAATGTTGACCCGGCTTAAATCTATTCCAAACGCTACAGAATTTTTTATAAATAAATCAGAATAACCAACGTCCAATAAAATTTTTGCATCATCATCCTCTATGTAATAACAAACAGCAGGTTCACCATAATAATATTGGTCAATGTATGTATTGTTATCTACAACTACTTTTAATTTCATTTAAACACTCCCTATTCACCAAATTTGAAAAACGCCAAAAGTATGATTAAAAGTAACTTCACAAAATTCTGCCACACTTACCTTAGTTGTTTTAATAATACACTCTTCTTTTCCATCAACACCAATTACTACACTATAATCTCCTACTCTAGGAATAGGTTCTCTTTCCATACTATAAAGTTGATAAGATAAATTAGTTGCAGTCCTAGTTCCTTTTTGATTAATTCCACAACTTACTATCTATCATTTATTTATGCGTCCCATCACAATTGTGTCATAGTATTTACCATCAGAAAGAAACTTATCCTCTTTAAGTATACCTTCTATTTGAAATCCTTGACTTTTATATAATTCAATCGCTTTTTTATTTGTCTCTAATACTGATAATGAAATTTTTCTGATATTTTGATTATCAGCCCATTTAATAGTTTCTCTCATCAGATTGTACCCAATTGCGTAACCCCAATATTTTTTCAGAACACAGATTCCAAACTCTACTTGGTGAGATAATCTTTTAAGATTGCTTCCTTCACATCTTGAAAACCCTAAAAGTTCCCCATCAGACTCAGCAACCAGGAACAGGTTATTAGTACTATCTAAATCATTTGTAATAATAGTTTTAAAGTCCTCTCCACTTAGAAAATCTTCTCCTTGTTCTCGATTCATATTTTCTGTTTCTCCATCAATTTGATATCGTATCCTAGAAAGTAAATCTGAATCCTCTTTTCGCGCACATCTGATAATATAGTCTATCCCTTTTACTGTAAAACTTTGATTAATAGACTTCAAATTAATTCCTCCTAAATATTCGTAATTATGTGCAAAAATTTTCTTGCTCATATACTTATCTTAATTATATCTTTCTTACAACCACCCTGTTTCCTTCAACCAGTTTTCTTGTTCGTTTCGCATTTTAATTATTTCTTCCTTCGATGGTACTCCTTCTCTATATACATACTTATCTTATTATAACAATCAATTAGTTATAGAAAAAGATAGACGAACTACCTTTTAATATACTGTATCTAAAACACTACTAGTAATCATAATAATTTTACTTTTTATTTAGTTAAATACTCTAATTTATAACCATCTCGTAAAATATAGTCTTTCTGTTCGTTCATTACTATATCTTCTTTCTTTATATAGTTTTTCTTCTACAATAAATTATCATTTATATTAATTAAACGAATAAGTTACCTTTACATTTCAATAGTTCTTACTTCTGAAATAGTTAAAATTATAAAATCGATATAGATTTTCTATTAAAGTGATTAAGATGACTGAGTCTTACTCTTTCAGATATGTTAATATATATATACCAAAAAAATTGGGGGGTAATGTAATGATATTTAGAAAAGCCCAAGCAACAGAAGTAGACAAAGTCAATGAAGTTATAATCCAAGCTGCTCATAGACTTAAGAAGCTGGGATCGAAACAATGGTCTAGTATGCTAAATGGGGAAAAACTTGTAGAAATTAAAGATCGAATTCAAAATGGTGAAGTTTATATCTACCAAGATAACAATACAACCGAGATAGCTGGTATCGTTTATGTGTATGACAATCAAAGTGAATGGGATAAACAGCTATGGGGTAATGACAATACAGCTAATACTTATTATATTCATAGATTAGCTATCGCTGATAAGTATTGTGGAAAAGGTATGGCAATTAATCTATTACAAGAACTGCAAGAAAGTGTTGAACCTCAAGCAATATTAAGACTAGATTGTTTAGCAGAACAAGCAGTTCTAAATAATTTGTATCAACGAGCTGGATTTTCATATTTAACTCGTATTAAAGATCATGATACAGGTGAACAAGTAGCCGATTTTAACTTATATGAGTGGCAAGCATCTAAAAATTCACAATACTAGTTACCAATATGACATTAGGGACGTTTTTATTTCATCACTTTAGAAGTGTACTAATAAAAACATCCCTAGATTTTTATATTATCCTAATGCTGGTATATCATTTTTTTTAACAGACTAGATATTCACCTTAATAGCATTCTCAATTGTTAAACCTTGAGATTTTAACATTTTTTTATATTTTTAGATGTATTTATCAATTACTTACTAAATGAATTAGGTGTAATATCATTTTCATTTACACCAATTTGACCTAAAACTGAATAAATATCTGCCCTTTTTGAAGCTTTAGTTACATGACTGTATTTACATTATTTTTTATATCTTTCTAAACGTTCATCTAAGGTACCAGTATGAAGTTCAAATAAATGATTATCATAATCATAGAAATAAATAGAATAAGCTTCTCCTTCAGCACGAGGTCTAGGTTCTTTGATTTCTACACCTAATTTCTTAATGCGATCAAAGTATTTATCAATATCCTTTTCTGATACTTTAAATGCAATGTGATTATACGTTTTTTCTAGTAAAGAATCACCTTCCATAATCGCAATCCAAATATTATCAATCAAAAAAAACGTTCCTTTGACAAAGAAAATATTTTATCTCCGCTATCATATACTTGAACAGCATCAAAAATAGTCTCAAAAAACAAAGTTGCTTTATTTAGGTCTTTGACTATAAACGTCATATGACTTAACTCTTCAATCATATTTCTATCCTCTTTATTATTTTTCCCAATCAGTCGTCATTAAATCGTATATTTTTTATAACCTCTCCTGATAGCAAAATATTCATTTAACAATCATTGATATTAACTATATTAAAAATTCTCTACATCTCCCACATGATAGAATTCCTTCTCTAGAATGGCATTGATACAACACCATTCTATCGATTACTTCCAGCATCAGTTATTAATTGTATTTGTATGATTTATAAAGCTTACTTCCATTTCTAACTACATTCTAAACTATAGTTTAACCCTAATGTCAACGTATATATATGAAAATTTTCGAAAAAAGTAAGCAAAACATTTTGTTCTGATTACTTATCTTTCATTTTTTATAAAAATATCAATCAAGGAATATTAATATAACAACATTTCTGAGAATAAGTAGTTCAAGGTATCAAATCCTAACTTATATAAATCAAATTAAACATGACTTGTTTCGACATTCTTTTTAAGTATGCAATGATATATTATATTGGAACTAACAAATAAGCTTATTAGTTATAACTAATAAAGTATAGTGAGCTAACTTGAATAGTAACCTATATATGGTACTATGAGTAGTTCATTAACTATAAAAAACATATAATAATATAAGGAGGATAAAATGAAAAAATTAGGGAAAAAAATAGGTTCGATTATTTTAGCTTCTTTAGTCTTAACACTAGGTTTATCAGGATGTCAAACTAAAGATAAACAAACTGTTAATAACGAAGAACGAAAGACATTAACTATATCAACATTTGGTTCTTTTGAAGATATGTATAGAAAAAATATTTTTGATCCATTTGAAAAAAAACATAATGTTAAAATAGTTCTTGAACTTGGGAATAACTCTGAAAGAATAAAGAAATTAAGAACTGACACTGATAAAGTTGATATAGCATTTTTCACAGATTATTATGCTATGCAAGCTATAGAAGATGGCTTATTTGAAAAAATGAATCGTGAAAATATACCTAACATAAATAAGCTTTATGATATAGCCAAAGAGCCTTTAGGAAAAGATTATGGACCTGCATATGCTATATCCAGTTATGGACTAATATACAATCCAGATAAGATTGAAGAACCTATTACATCATGGGGAGATTTATGGAAACCAGAATTAAAAGGAAAGATTGCATTAAGTGATATTACTGTTGCAGGAGGACCATTTATTCTAATGGCTGCAGCAGAACAAGCAGGAGTAGATATAAAGAAAGATGAAGATAAAGCTTTTGAAAAGGTAAAAGAACTAACTGAAAATGGATTGAAATTTCATGAAAAAACTTCAGAGGCTATGAATATGTTCTCTTTAGGGGATATTGCTCTTATGGATTCATATAGCTATGAAGTAGAATTTACAAAGGAAAATGTTCCAAACGCGAAATGGGTAAATCCAAAAGAAGGATCATATGCTTTATTGGAAACAGTAAACATAGTAAAAGGAACAAAAAATAAGGAATTAGCAGAAGAGTTTATAAATTGGCTATTAAGTGAAGATGTTCAAAAAGCTCAAGCTGTTGATAAGGTAGAATCTCCTGTCAATAAAGATGTAAAACTAACTGAAGAACAAGCTAAAGATATTGTGTATGGTAAGGAAATCATAAAAAATCTAAAAAGCGTAGACCTAAAATACGTTAATAAGTCCATGGATAGATGGATTGAAAGATGGAACAAAGAAATAAATAATACAACAAATAACTAAAAGGATATTAATTTTAAATAAATAGAATACAACTTTAGTATTTATTAAAAATCTATATACTTCATTTAAAAAACAAAAGCATCCTAATCTTTATATTAGGATGCTTTTGTTTAACTTAATTATCAATTTTGGAAGTAGAAGGAAAAAAGCCTTAAAACAAATCATAGTCTTAAGCTTTTTCTTTGAATTATATATATTATTTTTTCTTTCTGATACAATTAACATCATAGGACGACGCAGTTCATTTGATATTTCAGTAATAGTTTGTAATAAGTTCTCTGCAGATTCTGATTTGACAACTCCTATTATCTCAACCCCAGTTTTAATAAGAGTACTCAAATATGTTGCTAATGTTTTATCATACTTAATAGTTATATCAAGTTAAATTTTCCTTTTTAAAAATATTTAGTTATAGTTCCAAAATCATATGAATATCATAAGGCTCCAATTCATATAATTCTTTATTTATCTCATTCGTTACTTTTGCCCCTATAGCAAAATAAAAATCTATTGTATTTTTAAAGGGTGTAGCTGATATATATAAGCTTTTAGCGCCTACTTCTTTTGCTTTTTTAGATAATAAATTGACTAAATTTTTACCTATACCTCTTTTACGATAATCGCTACTTATGTATAGCATATCAAGTTTAAGCTGATCATTATTTCTACCAATAAGTTTACTTTCCAAAGCTCCTAATCCTACAATTCTTTCACCATCAAATGCACCATATATACTTCCATTTCTATCATATATATCTTGCAATCTATTAATATAATCATGAAGCTCTTTTAAATCCCAACCTTCAATATTATAAAATTCATTTACTAGTTCAAGTTTATTATTTCTGAAATAATAAACTTCACTTACAATTTCTTTTCTATCAATTTCACTCAATAATGAAAGTTCTGATCTTTTAAGTAATCTATATTCCAAAGTAATTGACCTCCTCTTATGTATAATTAATTTTTAAATTTCAATGTATATTTAATACTACTTAACTGCTCATTTTGAGAAACATATCATAAAGTTACAGCTAGATACGAGAACTATTGACCTATTGATGACGTCCTAATCTAATATTTTCAAATTCATAATGTTCTTAGAATAAAAACACATTGCCGAATACTATAAGAAAGTGGACTTTATCCCAAATTACTTTGGATATCATTAAGAGTTATTCCAGTTGACGGCAAAGACAATTCTTTTATCTCATCAAAACCTTTATCAGTCTTAATTTTTAAATCTTCAAAAGAAAAAACATATCGTTTTTCAAAATCTCCCTTTATCGAAAAAAATACCAACTTATCTTGTGGTAATGCTACTATAGAAAAGTTAGTCGCAAATTTGCCAGTATCCTGCTTTACTTTTTCCAAGATATTAAAACAGGATTCTATACTATCATTGATTTCAAGATTTAATAGCAATTGATGAGTCTTTTTATATCTATCAGCACCTATACCTTCTACTTCATCAATTTTTTTATCTTCAAAATCAGATAAGGCAAAATTAGTCATTATGTAAAATGGTGATTCATCACATTTATTATGTAGTATTTTTCGTCCTGGTTCTACAATTGTAACATTTCCTTGCTTATCAACAATCATATTATGTGTACTAGTAAATGGTGAATTAACGATTTCAATTTCACTTAAAATGTTTTTCAAATTATTTATTTCGATTTTCTCAGATAAAACATTTTCTATTAATGTTGTAGTAATCCATCTATTTTTACTCTGTCTCTTATAGCTGCCTTTACCATTTGAATCTACCATTAGATCATTGACAAACGTACCACTTGAATTTATTCCGAATGAAGTAAAATATTTTCCTTTGACATTTACCATAATTACAAACTCATTGTTATTTTTAAGGACAATTTTATAATCTATATCTCCGCTGTCAAAATTCATACCCACTATTGTCTTATTTCCCCTTACAGTAAAGCTTGTACACATATCTATCCACCTCACAAAATAATCTTTGTTTATAGAGTTCTCAAGTCTTACTTATTTTTTATACTAATCTAAATTAATTTACTATCTAATTCAAATAATTTCACTAACTAATATATTATAGAAATAAGATGTTATTAACAATGTAGGTGACAACACAACTAATATTTCACACGAAAATAAAACAAAATTAAGTCTATTTTTATTTTCATGCCATGTTTTAAAAATACTTAAAAAAATATTTCCTGACGTAAAGAACATAATTATATACATTGATAACTCTTTGGTTCTAATATTAGTAAAAAGTTTAAGGTAAATATATATAGAACATAGTATTAAACACAGTATTATGAATAATGTATTTAAGAACTTATTTAAATCATTTTTCATATTATCATCTCCTTATATTTAATACTATATAATTTACTATAATCATCACGATTGTTTTTTCTTCTTAATTCTACCATATATCAGACTAATATTACTAATTTAATAACCAATTTTAACATAATTATGAACTTGCCTAAATCCTATATACGCCTTTGTAAAAAATACAAGCTATTAAACTTTGTTTAATAGCTTGTATTTTTTACTAGTTATTTAATTATAAGATACTTAATATTTATCTACATATTCACCTGCACCATATCAATTTGATAATCTTATCCTTATTTCATTAATTCGCTCTTTATCTTTAAAATAATCGTTATTTATGTTAAAGCTATAAAATCTTATAAAGTTAGTAAATTTAACAATCATCAAAAATACTGTGAACATATTTTTACTACATAATTAACTTATATATTAAATAAGCTTCAATCATTTTTCATTTGTATTATACTATTGAAAATCCACCATCAACTAATAAGTACTGTCCACTTACGTATCCTGCACCTTCTGAAGCAAAAAATAGTATTGGTGCATTTAATTCTCCTCTAGATCCTGGTCTAGATGCCGGACACAATCCATTATACATTTTCATAAACTCCTCTGTTTTAAATAGTGTATTAGCCGTCATTTCAGACTCAAATAATCCTGGACATATTGCATTTGTTGTAATCCCAAACTGTGTATAAGATGCTGCCATACCTCTTGTAAGACCAATTACCCCAGCTTTTGTCATATTATAAGGATGTCTCCATAATGCCATTGGTTTATCTGCAAAAAGTGCATTAATGGATGCTATATTAATAATTCTTCCATAATTCTTTTCTTTCATAATAGGTACAACGTATTTACTCATATATATGATTCCTTTAAGGTTCACATTGATTGCTTTATCCCACTCTTCATCGCTTAAAGTTTCTATAGTACCTCCAGTTGCAATTCCTGCATTATTAAGTAAGATATCTATCTTTCCATAACGTTCTTTTACGCTATCAACTGCATTTTTAACACTTTCTTCATTAGATACATCGCATTGTACAGCAAATGCCTTTCCCTTACCCTTTGCATTTATCTCCTCTGCCAATGTATCTAATTTCTCTTTTCTACGAGCCATAATTACTACGTCTGCCCCATGTTCCGCAAATGCTCTTGCTGCATCGGCACCTAATCCGCTAGATGCACCTGTTATTACTGTTACTCTGTCTTTAAAATCAAATAAATTCATTATAAAATCATCCTCTCTAATAATATCAATTTTGTTCTATTATACCCTTCTTTTTCGCTTTCAATAATTATCAGAATAACTTTATAAATCCTGTATTTTTCTTATTAATGAAGAAGTATTGTAGATATATACGTTTACAATATTTCTTTTATTACTGTAAATTACATTTATAAAATCTCTTAACGATTTTTCCATGATCTAATTCCGTCTCATTTTTTGTAGACTTTTTTCTTTAGCAAAACTATAGTTTCCTTCATAACGGCTTATTTTATTATTTTTAGTCTAATAAATCACATCGAAAAGCTTATCTAAAAAATAGTAATTATGAGAAAATACAATAATTCTTTCTTTATTCATCTTTTTAGTACTTATATTTTGAGCTATACTTTTTGTATTTAGTATTTTATTTCCTAGAGTATTTATTAGCTCATTATAAATAACCATACTTTTATTTAGATTAATGTTTTTCGTTACCAGTTAGTTTTACTATAATATTATTCTTTTCAAGATTATTGATATTACTTATCCTTAGGGCAATATAAATTAGTATAAAAAATGGCTATCTAAGAATAGATAGCCTTTAATTAATTATTCATTTAATAGTTCCAAACCTGATTTAAATATAGTACCTATTGATTGATCCAAATCACAGTAACTACTTTCCATCATAATCATTGGATTTATTTTTATAGGATCAAGTTTCTGTTCAGTCATACATTGTTCATTCACATATACAGCAACTATTTCACCTAAAAACATTTCAAAATCAAATATAGGAATAATCCTAATAACTTTACAAAGATAGTTCAATGGACATTCTTTGATCATCGGAGCTTTCCCAAGTTCATCATAAAAGGCTGTGAATATACTTGACTTATCTACTGTCTTTCCAGATACTATGCCACAATAATGTGTTTTCTCAACCAAATCTGATGATGGTATATTTACACTAAAGTATCCATTCTTCTTTACTCCTAAAGTTGTATGATGGGTACTTTTCAATGAAATATAAAGTACTGGTCTCATGCTCACTACACCATATGCTCCAAGAGTAGCATAGTTGGGTTTGCCATTGACATCTGCCCCAACAATTACTGTAGGAAATGGACCGAATGGCTTATTCGGGACTTTTATTTTCTTCATCTTTATTCCTCCCACTTATATGGTTTTATTTCAACATTAACAATTATAAGTGAAATGTGAAAAAAGAATAGACTTTTTCTTACCTATGAGTTATTGTATTGTAATAGTGTGCCCCTAAGCCTATATGAATAGTTTTTTTATTTTTCTTCTAATTTTTTTAACATATAGTTTCCTGTATCTTGTTGTTCAGTTTCATCAATATGATTAGCTGCTTTTTCACGCAATTCTTTTTCAATCTTCTCTTCTAAAATTTTCGCCTCTTTCACCCAACTATCAAATTCTACACTAAGTAATTCCTGATTATATCTTGAAAAAGTTAATTGAGCTTCTTGCCCGTTATCAGACTTTACTATTATAGAGATACCAGGATTTTTGCCAATATCATTACTAATATAACTCTGTGACGAATATTCTGCAGATACTACTTGACCAGATACAAGCTGATACTTTTTAGCCGCTTCTTTGGCAAGAGCTATGTATTTTGATGAATCTTTTACAAGATCCATATCCATACCAACATTGATGTTTCCAGTCCAATATCTTGACTGACTTGTACTACGATGCTCGCCTGTTACAGAGTCTACAGTAAATGAATATAAAAGGTTTTCGTCAATAGTAATAATACCTTCCCATTGTGCACGAGGTTGATCAGATGTTGCTGCACTGTAAGTCATCTCGATTGTTTTGCCACTCAAATCCACTCCAAAAATTTTCCAAAGATTTTGAGCTCCAAGTTCAGCAGCCTCTTCTGCAGACATATCCTTCGCAGTTGGTTTTTCAGAATACTCTCCAATCTCTACATTATATGTTGCTTTTACATAACCTAATGGTACAACAGATTTTTTTACCTTACTAACTGACGATGAATACGCAGTCGGAATAATTTTTGTTTTGTTAACTACCTCAGCTTTTACTGATTGTGTCAACCCACTGAAAGACAGTGTACAAGTACCAATTGCTGCAACTGTTCCTATTACTACTTTTTTCAGATTACTACCTTTAATCATTTTACTCTCTCCTTTAATCTTTAATATTTGTGATCACATTACTAGGATAATCCATCATGATTATCAAACTATCATCAACTTATTGAAAAGTTGTAAAAGTTATTTTTACCGTAGTACCTTGATTAGGTTGAGAAGAAAATGAGATCTTAGCACCATGGCAGGTAGCAATCTGCTCACATAAGGCCAGTCCTAAACCAGCACCACCCTCTGCACAGTTACGTGATTTATCTACACGATAAAATGCCTCTGTAATATGACTCATTTGTTCTTCTGTCATTCCTCTACCATTGTCCTCTACTATAACTGTTTTTCTGTCGTCTTCATAAAAAGCATCTAACTTCACTATATCACCAGTCTTGCAAGCTTTTATCCCATTATCCACCAGATTGACTAACATACATTTTAACAATTCACAGTCACCTGCCAAGCTGTCAAACTGATAGTTATATTCCAACTTTACCTGTTTTTCCGACGCTTTTTTATGCAACTTTTCCACTGTGTTATGAAAAAGCTCTGGTACGCTAACCTTGGTAAACGTGATCTCATCATTGCGTAGCATAGCAAGATCTAATAAACGATATGCCAAATTCTGAAGTCGACGACTTTCTGACATAATATAGTCAGTCGCTGATAGCTTTTCTTCTTCTGTAATAACTGCTTTCTGAATATATTCCGCATATCCATAAATAGTCGTCAAGGGAGTGCGCAGTTCATGAGCAAAATTATCAATAAAACACTGTTTTTGCTCAGCTGACCTTGCAAGCTCTAGCATTTGGTTCTGAATTTCCTCTGCCATATCGTTGAAACTTTGAGCCATTTCTGAAAGTTCATCGTTGCCTATTATCGGAATTCGATTTTCATATTCTCCTTTAGCTATTTTCTGCGAAGCGATTGAAATTTGTTTCAATGGTTTGAAAATATAGTTAAGTAATAAAATTAAACAAAATGCAAGTAAAAAAGAAAGTATGATTCCAACAGTATATAAAATGCTTGTAACTTTGTTCCATGAAGCAATATTTTCTGATAAATCGTAAAGATAGGTTAGCGTATATTCATCATAAGGAGCGGGAAGCGTTCCAGCTACACTAATATACTCTTTTTCCTTTAACTTTACTGTTGACAGAATTCTATTTCCTGCTATCGGACTTTCCTTTTTACTAGAAAATGTCTTCTCCATGGGTATGCTAGAATAAAGTGTCTGTCCTTTCTTAGATATTTCTAAAAATAAATTTTTCTTTCCATAATAGCTAACATAGGATTGAAAAAGTAATTCCATTGCACTTTCTGCCTCTGTTCCTCTATTTTCTACTGCATTTAAGTCTTTGGCATAAGTAGTCGCAATAAAATAATGTTCTCCTAGGCAGCGTTCTCTGATACTGTTCAAATTACTATTCAAATTAACGAAAGAGATTAACAGAATGCTTCCATTAAAGAACAAAAGAAACAGTAGCAGTGTCATAAAATATGTTCTTAACTTCATGCTTGCACCTCTAGCCGATATCCTAGCTTGTATACAGTCTTGATATGCTTTTCCAGTCCTAATTTTTTTCGTAACCTCTGAATGTGTACATCAACCGTTCTGGTATCACCATCATAGTCGTATCCCCATGCAAGCTCTAAGAGTTTTTCTCTTGATAATGCGATATTCCTATTCTTAACAAGCACCTCTAATAGTTCATATTCTCTTGGTGTACATTCTATAATTTTATCATCTACAAATATCTGTCGACTGTCAAACTGAATCTTCACATTGTCCAATTCAAAACTTTCGTTTTCTTTTCTTGTTCGTCGAAGCACTGCATCTACACGTGCTAAAAGCTCTATCATTTCAAAAGGCTTTGTTAAATAATCATCTGCTCCCATATTTAAGCCTTTCACACGATCAGTCAAACTATTCTTTGCTGTGAGAAAGATAGTAGGAATTCCATCTATTCTTTCAAAAACATCAAATCCATCAAGTCCTGGAAGCATTACGTCCAATAAGATCAAATCAAATGAATGCTGATCAATAAAAGCCAGAGCCTCTCTTCCATCAAAGGCTGAAATACATTTATGTCCAACTAAGCTCATATTTTTTTTAATTAACTCATTGATGAACAATTCATCCTCTACGATCAAGATATTCGCCAATCTTCTCACCTCATTTACAATATATCATAAAGTTATTATAAAGTTGTAAAAGAAAATATAAATTTCTGTTTGGCAAATATCGATCAATTATAGATTTGTTTTTAAGCAAAATCTTTTAGAAGATAAATTATATCTATAAGCTAAGCGGTATTTCCTGAGATAGGTTCAAAGAAATTGTCAGCTAATGAGTTCTCTCAAAATACAAATTTACAAAACTAAGTCTAATACCATTGCCCTAAGATATATCTTTTTTATTACCACAGTTTTAAGCAACTTGCAAAATTATTTTTTAAGCCATCAAAATAGATATTGAATGCTCTTAACTAGGAATTAACGTTTTTTGTAACGTAGGATTATAATTCCGTTATCAACATAATATTCTTCAAGTTTTAATTTTATAGTAGGATTATTTTCAAGAAATAATGGCCTTCCTTTTCCTAAAATAGTTGGGATAATACCTATAATAAATTCATCAATTACGCCTGCTTTGATAAAGCTATCTATAAGAATGCCACCACCAAATAAGAAAATGTCTTTACCCTCTTTCTTCTTTTCATCAAGAATAACTTTACAAATATCATCGTTAATAAAATAAATATTTTCGTAGTTATCTAAAGATTTAGAAGTAGCAACAAATACAGTTTTTTCTTTAAATTCCTCGTGTAATTTTTGGTCATAGCAGTTTTTCCCCATAACAACTGTATCAATTCTATCTAAAAATTTCTCATAACTCCATTGTTTTTCAGTATTAAGTTTGTCATCTCCATCACCAACAATCCAATCAAAACCACCATCTTCATCAGCTATAAAGCCGTCAATACTCATTGCCAAATTCATTATAATTTTTCTACTCATCATAGAACCTCCTTTTAGTTAACCAATGTCATATCAATATAATTACTATTATTTGATATTAAATACATTATAATTTATAATAGTTGACATCCTATGTCATATTAGAAAGGAGATATTATGAAAGCAGATAGATTAATTTCTATATTAATGTTATTACAGATGCATAAAAAACTAACGGCTAATGAATTAGCTCAAAAGTTAGAGGTCTCTGTCAGAACTATTTATAGAGATATTGAAGCTTTAAGCAGTGTTGGAGTACCTATATTCGCTGATAGAGGAACAAATGGAGGAATAAAACTGCTAGGAGATTACAAAACTTCTTTAAGTGGAATAAATAATGATGAAATTTACTCTTTATTTCTTCCAACTGGAGATAAAGTTTTAGAAGATTTAGGATTTGAAAAACTCAAATACTCTACAATACTTAAACTTTTAGGAAGTTCTGCTCCAAATCAAATTAAGGAAGTTGAAAATATTCAAAACTATATTTATATAGATATGCATACTTGGAATGAGAACCCTGCAATTATAAATAAAGATATTCTTTCTTTATTACAGAATGCCATCTGGAACAGCAATATAATCAAGATAGTATATAGAAAGACAAACGAAACAAAAGAAGTAATCCTAAATCCACTGGGCTTGATATGTAAAAGGGGTATCTGGTATTTGATTGCAATGGATACTGAAATAATTAAAATATATAAAGTAAGTTCAATAGAAAGTGCCTTTTTGAAAAACGAACACTTCTATAGAACAAGTAATTTTAACTTAGAAGCTTATTGGAAGTCATCTACCAGCAATTATAAATCTCGAATTCTTAAATATACGTTCACTTTTATCGTTGACCCTTCGATTATAAATCATATAAAAGAAAGAAAATTTATCACTATAAGTAAAGAAGTTGTAAGAGACGATAAAATTTACTTAGATATAGCTTTTGAGGATATTTGGCTAGGCATTGAATTTGCTTTTGCGTATGGAAAAAATATAAGAATAATAAAGCCTGTTGAAGCAGTTAATGAAATTAAAGCAAAAGCTGCTGAAATCATTCAACTATATAAATAATTTTAAATATTGATAGTAAGGATAAAAAACACAACACAATTTTTTTGCAATGTTAGCTGGTTATAGCTCTGATTGGTCAGTATATTCATATAATGGGAGGTTTTAAAAATGTATGAAATTCGCTTAGCTGAAAGAAATGATATAAATTTGATTTATGACTTAATTTCTGAATTAGAGGGTGAACAGCTACCAAGAGATGCCTTCGCTGAAGTGTTTTTGAATAATTTGAACAATATGCATGTGAATTATTATGTTATTATTAATAATAAAAAAATTATAGGGTTTATTAGTATTCATATTCAAATGTTACTTCATCACGCGGCAAAAATAGCTGAGATTCAAGAATTGATTGTTTCGCTAGACTTTAGAGGTAAAGGTATTGGAAAGTTGCTTTTTGATAAAGCCAAAGAGATTTCTCAAAATAATAACTGCTCACAGCTTGAAGTATGTTGTAATCAAAAAAGAATATCTAGTCATGAATTTTACCTTAATCAAGGAATGACAAACCATCATTTTAAATTTTGTTTAAATTTAAAATAGAATTAGTCATAGATAATAAACAATAACTCTACGAGTCAATAGAGTAAATTTATCAACAAAATTCTATAGAATTGGAATCAGAGAAATCATTGTTGCCCTACTTTCCTTTCTTCCGTTTGCTATATACCGAAGATTTACCAGATATACAGCGTAACTACATCATGGTAAATACAAAACAGGAAACAAAGTAGCTAGAGCTACACATTCGAACTAACCATACTTTCGATAATAAAAATAATCTATACCAAATTTAACAAAGAAAAATATCACTATAATGAGGTTAATTACGAGGAACACAACCTTCCTATCAATGTCGAATTGTCAAACAGACTTTTTTATGCTCCTGTCTCCGTAAATTTGTCTTAAGGAGTTAAAAAGCTCTTTTATATTCACTTAAACAAATAAATTAATATGCTAGAATCTCATGTCCGTCGTCCGTTACTAGTACCATAACTTCACATTGTGCAGATGGTTTACCATCTACTGTATAAATGGTCCAACCATTTTCTTCATCTAAAAATACTTCATCAGTCCCAATATTCACCATCGGCTCTATAGTAAATATCATCCCCGGAACCATCAGCATTTCTGTTTTCGCCTTTGAAACGTAGCTCACCCAGGGATCTTCATGGAATTCTAATCCGATTCCATGTCCGCCAATTTCCTTTACTACAGAGTAACCGTTCTTTACAGCATGTTCATGTACCGCTTGCCCCATATCTCCAAGGAATTTCCAAGGCTTTACTTGTTCTAATCCTAAATTGACACATTCTCGCACGACACGAACTAGTTTTTGTTTTTCTTCATCCACATCCCAAATACAGAACATTCTGGAGGAATCAGAAAAATATCCTTTGTATATCGTTGAAACATCTACATTGATAATATCCCCGTCACGTAATACTACATCTTTGGAAGGTATTCCGTGACATACCTGATCATTTATAGATGTACATACACTCTTAGGAAAGTCTTTATATCCAAGCTGTGCAGGTATCCCACCGAGTTCTTTTGTTTTATGATAAACGAGCTGATCAATATCCTCTGTCGTAATACCTGCTTGTATATACTCTGCTAAACTATCTAAAACAGCAGTATTTATCTTGCCACTCTCACGTATTCCTGCAATCTGCTCCGTAGTCTTAATCAGATTTCTTGACGGGACAATATGTCCTTGTAACTTATATAATTTAATTTTGTCATCAAACTCTGCATGACACTTCTTATATTTTTTTGGCTCCCACACCAGCATAAATCATTTCTTCCCAATTTATTGAGCACTTCGCTTCCTCCTTTTATTGTTAATTATTTATCTCAAGGACTAAGACATTCGCTTTGATGGGACGGAAAAACATTAGGTTTCATATATAATTGAAGGGTGGTCATCTGCTTTCGACATTGATAGGGAGTACACCCAAAAGCATTCACAAAGGCTCTTGTAAAAGCTTCATGAGACGAATATCCGTATTTTAATGCAATTTCCAATAATTTGTATTGTGTATCTCTTACTTCTATTGCAGCAAGACTTAATTTGCGTTTCGATATATATTGTTTAAATGTAATTCCAATATTTTCGTGGAATTTAGCAGAACAATAAAAAGAGGAATATCCAACGTGATTAGACAAGTCTACTAATGTTGGATTCTCCATAATATTATTTTCAATCCAATCAATCATAATCTTTATCGTTTTTACAGGCAACGATAATCCCTCCTTTTATAATTATTATATCATTCGCTATAATTAAATACTTGATATGACTTGCAATAATAATCTCGCCAATTAATAAATAAAGAACATGTCCTATTTTTTTCATATAATCCTGTATAGTGTCGTTATTAACTTGGTAAACGAATTTATAACACCGAGAGAAATAATAAAGGATTTTTTAAAATTATTTTTCTCATTTTAATTCTTACATTTACAGAAATATAAAAGCTTCATTGACTTTTACGTCATAACAAAAAAACCCATAAATGAGCTTTAATAATAGTTAAACTAAAAAGGAATGTAACATAATAAAGTTATGATTATTTCATAGATAGTCCTTTATCTATTGCATCTTGAATTATTTGATGACAACATTTACCTAATGGATTATTCTTCTGACATTGAGCATTTTTCATTGCTCCAGTAAGTTTCAAAACATCTTTCATATTATTAGCACCATCTATTAAGATAGCATTTATAACTTGTTCTTCTGTCACTTTACTACAGTAGCAAACATATTTAGGATTGGCCTCTTTTTTGAACCATATAGGAACTTTCACTTGTTGTCTATTGAAATTAACTCCTGTCTTCTTGTCATAGTAAACAATATCACATTCTTCATTCATACATAAATAATAATCTGTATCATTAACTAATTCTACTAGAGTATCCATCACTAAATGCTTAACAGTAAAATTTTCTACTTTTATTCCGGATTCTTTACATACTGGACATAAATCATTATCCTTTACTTCATAAGTTAATGCTGTTTTGTCATCACAACAGCATTTATCTACTATCTCATTAGCCATTTTGTCTTTTCCTCCAAATTAAAAAAATAATAAAGAATCTCCTATATAATTCGTTAAATATACACCTTGGCAGCAACCTTCTTTACCACCTCATAAATATCGAGATTTTCTGTATTATCATTCATAAATTATATCCCTCAAAACATAGATACGCTTATCCCTAAGTAAACTGCTAAACTTCCGAATAAATCAAATATACCCCTCTGTATAGGATATTACTTCTATAAAATATTATTCTCCTAACCTTTTATTACAACTCTTTTTTGAAAAAATATTGTCCATAGTCACCAAAACATGGTTCGATTTTTCCAAATAATTCATAACCATGTTTCTCATAAAAGTCCGGTGCTTGAAAACTAAATGTATTTAAAATAATTCTTTTTGCAGACATACGCACAGCTTGCATTTCAAGGTAAGTTAATAACTTTGACCCATATCCTTTTTCTCGATATGCATCATCCACAAACAAGTAGTCAATAGTAATACAGTCTAAATCTCTTGATGCAACAATTCCAGCAATGCATTCTCCATTTTCATTTTCAATGCAGTAAGACAGATCTTCACAATCCGTAATATATTGACTATTGTACTCTTGTAAACGTCTGTGTATATACTTTGCATTTTCTTCGCTACAATTTTTTATTTTCTCCATGCAAATCACCCTCACAAAATATAAATTAGTTTTTAATGCTCAAAAGAGAGCCATCAACTTTTCAAGGATATTATCTTGGTGCAGATAGCAGGACTGCATACACCAAGTTATACTTATTTTCTCTAGCTTCCAAGTTTTCCACTATGATATCAATAATAATTATCTGCATCTATCGATATAAGTTTCTTAAACAAGAATCTTTAACCATGTCTAAATCTAGATAGTTTAGTTTCTTCTACTTCTTTATTTTTCCGGCTAAAACTGAGTAAACATTTTCAATATATCGCAACACGTACTAATCTGTTCATCCATATAATTTAATTCAATCGCACAAATAGCTTTATCAAGATATTATTCATACCAGTAATTCTCCACAACTTTAGGGACTAAAGATAAATAGTAGACCCATTTATCGTTGAAGCTTCGTGTTTTTTGAACCAGCCTTTGTTGAATCAACTCATTGATCCTGATTCTAACAACGAATTCTGAAATGTGCAGATACAATTTATTCAGTACGATATCATAGTAAAAACGGTGAATTATTTTTAGTAATAGCATAACACATAACACATCTTCTCATAAATAGTTAATTAAATATAATTATTAGATTAACCATATTGTGGACACATTGTTTCGTCAATGGTCAATCATTTAATACTTTTTGACTTTTTATATCTGTAAAAATAAAAGACTATTGACTTACGACTTAAAACTCATACAAAAAAAGATAAGTTTTGCTTAATTCAAATAACCTAGTTTAATTATTTTCTCATAAATAAAAATAGTCTAGTTTTTCTATAAAAACTTATCTCTTAAGTAAGTTGAAATTTAGAAGTCTTAGAAGTTCCTTTTATTTATATGATTATTTTATCAAATATAAGAAAGCAGATAGCCTTTTCCAACTTTTGTTACTTTAAGACTACCTGCTTTAGATTTATTCTCTTTTATTCTACTGTAATTCACTCTTTTAACCTATTTCGCATATCCTTCTCCTTAGAACGAATTATATGATACCGTTACTCCTATATCAAAACGTTTATCGTGGTATATATGAGGAACGCTCGTTTCATCTGGATAACCAATTGGCAAAAGCGCAACTGGAATGATGTTTTCAGGCAATTCAAAGGTTTCGCTCATCTTTTTGGGATCAAAATGCCCTACCCAAGTGCTACCTAATCCTAAATTGGCTACTTCAAGCATCATGTGAGTAGTCACAATGCTTACGTCAACATCTCCCATATCTTTGCCATCATATGATCTTTTCCAACTGATAGTATTATCGTAACAAATCAACAGAGCTAAAGGTGCATCAAAGTGATACGGTGTACAATCTCTTAGTTTACTTAAAGAATCCTCAGTATCCAGTACAAGAATACGCTGGGGCTGATAATTCACAGCCGTTGGAGCAACCCTACCTGCTTCCAAAATCAAATCTAGCTTTTCCTTTTCTACTTTTTTGCTACAAAACTTTCGAACAGAATATCTGTCCTTTACTAATTCTAAAAAATCCATAGTTCCGCCTCCATTCATTTTATTTTTAATCATCCTAAAGGGCAGTTTTGGCTTTTATTTGTGATGGTCATTTCTCCCCGCTTATAAACCATTGGCATTTTCTACATTCAAAACAAGACTTATAATCGTAATTTTTCAAGGACCTTGTAAGAAATGCTTCATCAGCTAAAAATGGTCTCCCATATGCCACAAAATCACACAGATTGTTTTCAAATAACTCATTTCTCCTGTTCAATGTTCCAATACTATTTACAACTGTTACAGGAATTCATACATGTTTTTTTATCTGTATACCTGTATATACAACCTCATTAAATATAAAGTCACTTGGGATTTCCAATTTCCTATCAACAGGTATGCCGGAGGAAATATGTAGGAGTTCTATCCCAATACGTTCTAATGCCTGTGCTGTTTGAATGTCAAGTTCTAAATCATCATTCCAGCCCATACGGTAAGAAATAATAAAATCATCGTCCGCAAATACTTTTACTTCTTCAACAATCTTTTTTACAAGTAGCAGTCTTCCATTGATATCACCACCGTACTTATCTCCTCGTTTATTTGATAAAGGAGATGTTACCATATTAAGAAAAAAGCTATGAGCACCATGTAGTTCTATCCCGTCACAACCAGCTTGTTTGCATAATTTTGCTGCTCTAACAAACTCGTTCTTGATTTCTTCCATATCATCTTCTGTTAATTGATCGATTGAATCTCCATTATGATAACCAATGCTAGGATAAGCAATTTGTGCGAAAAACTTGGTTCTGTTACTGTGACATGCTTCTACTAATTTTTTTAGATAGTCTATATGTGCATGTGAATAGACTTCTATACCTCCATCTTTACATGGCGACAACTCAAAATGAACCATTGGAGCCATTACTATTCTGTTCTTAAAATCAACATTTTTTATTCTAATTGAATTTAATATTTTCAATATAACTAACCTCCCAATAAAGCAACATATGAACCTTGTGTTTTTCACTTACTTTAATTATAATTAAAATAAAATCAAAAGAAAGTATGCACTTTTTAGTAGTATACTAACTAAAAGGAGAGTGTAATTGAATGGATACATTATGCAGGAGTAGACAAGCACCTTTTGAATATACCCTCTCTATAATAGGTGGTAAGTGGAAAATGAGGATTATATATGAATTAGGCTGCGAACGCATATTAAGATATGGTGAACTTAAACGAAATATTCCCTATATTACACATAAAATGTTAAGTACACAGCTTAAAGAATTAGAAAGTGATGGACTTATTATTCGTAAAGAATATCCACAAATTCCTCCAAAAGTAGAGTATTCTTTATCTGAAAAAGGGCTGTCATTGCTTCCGATTATTAATGAAATGTGCAAATGGGGTAGAGAAAACGCTTCAGAAGCGAAAGTCGAACTGATTACCTAATCGTTATAATTTGCATTTTCAAAAATATTAACTGGGTGCAGACAGAGAACTGACTGCACCCAGTTATGATATACGGTGTGTTTTATAACTTAATGCTTCGTTTTTCTTTCTTAAGTATTCTTTGTATAGCAAATTTTCCTGTAATTGCTGCACCAGGAAGTCCTCCTGGAGGGCTAATCCATTGACCTGCCAAAATTACATTTTCAAGTCCCTCAACATAAGCTGACGGATAAGGTCTCTTAGCGCTATATTTTGTGATCATAAATGCTTGGTTATAGCCTTTATAAGCATTACAATATCGCTTATAAGTCATTGGAGTCCAGATATCTAAAATCGTTAGTTTTCCCTTATATTCCGGAAATCTTTCCTCAACCTTTTTCATAATTTGCTGAGCAATTTCTTCTTTTCTATTACAGTATGCTTCTTTATCTTTATAAAGTTCAGACCAATAATCATAGGAATCTTCAGTAAGGCCTAATAAAATCTGAATAATTTGTTTTCCCTTTGGTGCAAAATCAGGCTCATATCCATAGGATTTAATCGTAAGCCTATCATTTACCCAAGATGCAAATTGCAAATCTCTAAAATCTATGATTGTTTCTGTGCCTACTACGTCCACATCGCAATCTACAGCAAAAGCTATTTGAAACATTCCATAAACAGGATATGCTTTTCTGTTTTCATACATTTCTTTCATAAGTGGCTCCATATAGGATTTTGGAAGCAAAGTTCCGAAAGTATAATCTGTATCACAAGCACATATCACATAATCAGCACTTATTACAGTACCATCTGACAACTGAATACCTTTTGCTTTATCATCTTCCAATACCACTTTTTGAACACTGGCATTAGTATATACCTTGCCACCATAGCTTTCAAATTTCTTTTGCATGCGAAAAGCTAAAGCTCTTGAACCACCTCTCGGCACACCACCATCTCCACTGGTAAAATTACCATATGCCATAGGAAAGGAGCTAGCCAACGATTCTTTCGTACAAAAATCAGAGATCATGCATCGAATCAACGGATGCTTAAACCGATTCATAAGATCATTGGTGTCCATACCTGCATATTCCTTAAATACTTTCATGGTATCTTTCATGGTAATACCCATTTTTATTCCATCAATTAAGCCAAACATTTCTGATGGTTTTTCTGCCGGAATCTGTACATTCTTCGACAGTTTAGTGAACTTCATCAGCTTCTTTATTTCCACTTCATCCTCTGGAGATAATAACATTAACTCTTGTTCAGTACGATTAATATCCTCCCATAAGGTGATTCTCTCCCCATCTAATTCTGATGTATACATTTTATCTGATTTTATAATCTCTATACCTTCTCCTATAGCACCTACATCTTGCCATATTTTATTAAGTGCTGTTCCCTCAGTAGTACCCATAAGCCAGTGAATACAGTTATCAATATGATAACCTTGTCTATCCCAACCTGTGCATTCTCCACCAACAATACTGTGTTTTTCATAAATCTCGACTTCAAAGCCTGATTTTGCTCCATAGACACCAGCTGTAAGACCCGAAATACCACCGCCAATAATCACTATTTTTTTCTTTTTCATAAAATAATCTCCTTTTGATTTTAACTACACATTACTGGAAATGTGTTTATTTGTTTTCATCAATTGGCTCTTGTACTTTCCGAACTTCTTCCGCAAATTGTATAAGTTCATCATTTTCAGTAGTATTTACCGAATTTTCCTTTGCAAGAAATATTTCATCGGCAATTTTATTGAAGAAATCGAGCCTGTGAATAGCAATTCCTCGTTCAACATCTGCAAGCAAAAGTAAAGTATCTCCAGGTTTAATGTCAAACATATCCCGTGCTTCCTTTGGAATGACAATTTGTCCTTTCGGGCCAACCTTTACTGAACTCATGTACTTACCTTCATCCTTAGTTTTAGGTGATTTTTTATTTTCGTTTTTCATATTCTCATATCTCCTTTTATCAATTATCAGTTGTATAAATAAGAAAAGTATAACTTGTTATACTTATAATACTTTATGTAGATGAAAATGTCAATTGAGATCGGGAAAAATTTTCAAGAGGTTTAAGCTCTGCTCTAATGTTAGCAAAATAAATTCCGTAACATTACCTATAGTTGGATGTATGTAGTAGTCATTGTATTCCAGCATTTCTTTTGAAGTATGTATATCTTAAATAAACTGTTTGATTAACTTTTTCTGATTCAAATTAACAGGAATCTCTAACTTGCTTTTGTTAATTTTCTCAATACCTTTATAAGTACTAACGTATCTCATATAGTACGCAAACTAATTTGATGTTCTCTCACATATATCTTAAGTTTTGAACACGTCACTCTACTCTCATTTTTTTGAGCAAAATAAAAAAGCGATCTTATTGATCGCTTGTAAGACTATTTTCTTTATTCTGATGTTGTTTCAATCAATGTTATTAAACGTATTGCTCGTTAGCTTGATATTTTATTCTTGTGCCATAGAATAAATCCCAATGCTGTAATAAAGTAGAATACAGCTAGCCATATAATCAAATCTACAATTTTTCCGATAAAAGCCACTAAAAAAAAGTTAAGCATAAAATGCATCCATATTGGAACAAACAAATTTTTACAACGATCATAACATATACCTATTATGACTGCAAAAGAAATAATACAAATAATAAATGATACTATGTATTTTATCAATTCAAGTCCAGCATATCCTGTAGATAGAAACCATAGGGGAGCATGCCAAAATGTCCAGATCAAGCCAACTATCAAAGAACTTTTAATTATGCTTGATTTTTCCTCAATGGCTGGCTGTAAAAAGCCTCTCCATCCAGATTCTTCTCCAGTTGCTCCTTGTAACAAAGTAAAGAAAAAACCAGATATTATTGTTGAAAATGAATAATCAAGTAACATTAGAAGTGGAACACCTTTTTGAAGTGATACAATGTATACACTTGTAATAAAAATCAGCATTTGTATTAGAGCAACGACCAATAATAAAGGAATACTAAGTGTTCTACCAAAAGCTTTTTTGTAAAAGTCTTTTACTGTACTTTCAGGAAAAATTTTTTTGAACAATACCAATAGTACAATCGTAGGTGTCCATGAGCATATTACAATTACCCATTGCATAATCCACGAATTTCCGCCGAGAAGTTGAACTATTCTACCTAATGAAAGTACCATTATCCAAAATAGTACATAGGTGTAAATCACAAATCGTTTTGTATAGTTCTCTGTTGTCTTAGATATCATATATTTTCCTCCAACATCAAGATTATATAAATTCACACTTATATGTACATGCTCATTCACTAAAGATTAATTCTGATAATCTCTAACAGTCATTATACCATTTTTTTGAAAATAAGTCATTGAATAAAAATGAACTAAATCCCGTTCATTAGCTTGTTATTTTCTTTATGTAATAAAAAATACTTTATATATAAAGTATTTTTTAAGATTTTTTATTTTTTGATGAAAAATCTTTTTCTTTATTTCTTTACTATCTTCTTTTACATCTTCAATAAGGTAGAATATGTCTATTATCCCTCCTAAAATCTCTAATTTAAAAAGAAAAATACTTATTAATAAATATTAATATATCTTCTAAAAAATATGAAAAGTGTCAAACTGATATGATACTTAAAGTAAATATAAATATAATTGAAATTATTAGATTAGCTACTACTTATACATGTATCTTGACATAATTATGATAATATTTCACAGAAATAATATAACAAACTCACCGAGATTATAACGAGTCTTAGAATTCACAAGTTTTCTAATTTAATAATTATTATCTCAAATACATAGTCCTTCTGTGAATTGAGTCACATCTCCTAAACGTAGGCCATATAATATTGGTAAAGCCTATGAAAGGAATGAATAATAATATGTATAGTTTTTACAATCCGTATCCATGTCCTTACTACTTTAACATGCCAATGTATTACCAGAACAATATGTATGATTATCCATATACATACTGGGCTAACACACCAATGTATTACCCAGACTCTTGGAGACAGTTTATTAAATTGAAGGATTATGGACCAAAACCCTTTGTAGTTAATATTGAAGAGGCTACTAAGCAAAATAATACTTTTCGTACTGCTTTATGGACGGGAAAATATCTGCAACTTACCCTGATGAGTATCAATGTTGGGGAAGACATAGGTTTAGAGATTCATAACGACCTTGATCAATTCATCCGTATTGAAGAAGGTCAAGGAATTGTTAAAATGGGAGATAGAAAAGATAAATTAGATTTTCAAAAAAGAGTCTATGATGACTATGCAATAATTATACCTGCTGGTAAATGGCATAATCTGATTAATACAGGTCGTAAACCACTTAAACTTTATTCTATTTATGCACCACCTGCGCATCCACATGGTACAGTTCATAAAACTAAAGAAGATGCTGAAGATCATCACTGATAATAAATATCAACCGACTTATTTCTTTTAAAGTTTTGATATAATATAAATAAAGGATGCTTAGTGTGATCAGCACTAAACATCCTTTATTCTCTATACTTTTTAGAAATAAACTTCTTATTATTAATTATCCTATATAATTACGTAAATGTTTTGCAGTATATGATTTTGTTGATCCTACTAAATCGACAGGATATCCTTGAAAAATTACTTTTCCACCTAAAGATCCACCTTGTAATCCCATATCAATAATCCAGTGAGCCTGACTAATAATTGATAAGTTGTGTTCTAAAATAATTAAGGTTGAACCTTTCTCCAATAATTTATAAAACAGTGACAATAAATTGTCTATATCAGCTTCATGAAGACCTGTACTTGGCTCATCCAAAATTAGTAAGTTATTTTCATTTTCATGTATTATTTTAGCTATTTTCAAGCGCTGAAGCTCTCCACCTGAAAAAGTATCTAAAGATTGCCCTAACTTTATATAACTTAGGTTCACATCAATTAAACTTTGAATAGCTCGATTTATTTGGTAATCATCGAATAAATCTTTGGCTTCTCCAACTGTTAATTGAAGAATATCATATATGTTTTTACCATGCCATTTGAAAGATAAAGCTTCATCGCTATATCTCTTCCCATTACACTTTTCACAAGTTTGTTCAATATCTCCCATATAGGCCAAATCTAGCTTAATATATCCTTTTCCCTTACAAACCGGACAGGCGCCCTTACTATTATAACTAAATAGTGAACGATTTTTATGAGATAGTTTAGCGAATATCTCTCTAATATTATCAAATACATTAAGGTAGGTTAGAATATTAGATCTATTACTACCACGTATAGGACTTTGATCCAAAAGTTTGGCTTGGGAGTATTTTTCTTTAAACAGATAACGAATAAGAGTACTTTTTCCTGAACCTGCTACACCTGTCACAACTGTTAATGCGTTTTTGGGTATTTTAACTGATGCATTCTTTATATTGTAGAGACTGACATTATTCAGGGTATAAAAGGAAGTAAATTCTATTTTTTCTTGATTCAAAGAATGTGTTCGTGATAATGTTTTTCCAGTGATTGTGTCAGAAGTCAGTAATTCTTTATAAGATCCTTCAAATGTTACGTAACCTCCATTAGCTCCAGCTAATTCTCCTATATTAATAATATAGTCAGCAATTTTTATAATATCAGGATCATGATCTACTAGAATAACGGTATTTCCCTTATGTTTCAATCCCTTCATGATTTTATTTATGCCTACAATGTCTTCTGGATGGAGTCCTACACTTGGTTCATCGAAGATATATAACACATCTGACAAAGAGCTATTTAAATGTTTTGTCATTTTGATTCTCTGAGATTCTCCACCAGAAAGAGTGCTAGTTGAACGGTTAAGAGATAAGTAATTTAAACCAACAGTCTGCAAGCTCTCTAGTTTTTTTACTAAATCTTTCAATACGATTTCTACACTTGAATTATTTATTGATTCAACAAAATCTAGTAGTTCAGTAATTGACATTGTAACACAATCAGCAATGGATTTTCCTTTAATTTTCGCTGATCTTACAACATCATTGACCCTTGTTCCATTACATTCAGGACAATGTTGAACTTCAAGAATATAATCTAAATCAGACGCATATTGTGAGTCTTCTTTGTCAATGAAGCTTTTTGTTATCCTTGGAATAACCCCAATATAAGTTGATGTTTTAGGCCAATCTTTTGTAGGATTTTTAGGTTTACTTCCAGTATCGTATAGAAGAAGATTTAATTCATCCTTTGAATAGTCAGATATCTTTTTATTATTATCAAAATTACCTGTTTCTGTATATCTAGTCAGTCTCCATCCACCTGGTTGAAATGTAGGGAATTTTATTGCACCTTCATTCAAAGATTTATCAAAATCAATGAGTTTTCTGATATTTATTCGTTTTGTTTCTCCTAAGCCCTTACATAAAGGGCACATTCCTTGAGGATTGTTAAATGAGTAAACCATTGAATAACCTATGAAAGGTTGCGCAATCCGTGAAAATAATAATCTAAGACTTGTGTAGATCTCTGTAACTGTACCTACCGTTGAGCGAGCATTGCCACTAATTTTTTTCTGGTCAACAACAATTGATACAGGTAAGTTATTGATTTCGTCAACATCTGGGGGAGCATAGTGAGGCATTAGCTGTTGAATATAGCTAGAATAAGTCTCATTTAATAATCTTTGAGATTCAGCAGCCAAGGTATCAAATACAAGAGAAGATTTTCCTGATCCCGAAACCCCCGTTATAACTGTAATCTTTTTCTTAGGAATCTTAATTGACAAATTCTTTAGATTATTAGTTTTAACACCTTTAATCATAATGGATTCATTCATTTTGAGTCATCCTTTCAGTTCTAAGTGCATTAGATAATTTGCTAGCTAGTTTCCCGAATTGCTCTTGTTCTTCTTCAGTAAATACTTTCTTAGCAATGAAATAAATTTGATTATGTCCATTGTGAATATTAGCTAATAGTTCTTGTCCCTCATTTGTTAGTGAAGTCAGCAACTCTCTTCCATCTTTATCACTTGGTTTTTGTTGAATATATCCCATTATTTTAAGTTCTTTGAGTGCTTTCGATAGTTTGGATCGACTGATTCCTAACGAAATGTTCAGATCAGATGGTAACATTAATTTATTTTGAGATATTAAATGTAAAATATCATATTGAAGCCAACTGATTTTCTTAGGATTAACTATGTTTCTTTCTGCTACAAGCTCACATTGTAGATTTATTAAGGCATTGTTTAGTAGTTCCAATATTTTCACCTCCGATATAGTTTCCATATAGAAATTATATCAAAATATAAATCTTTTCACAATATGTACGCAAAATTAGTATAAACTAAACACTTCTTTTTTATAAAATGTTCATGAAGATATATTATGATCACTTTAAAGCTAAAAAAACCTGTGCTCATTGAACAAAAATAAAATCTAAAAAAGCGTAACTGATTCACATATGAAATGCTCTCAGTTACGCTTTCAAACTATTTTTTCTTTGTATTCTCAATGTCTAATATGTCTGTCTATCTAGTTTATTCAGAAATTACATCCTTTTTTTACCCCGTCTTATTCCCATTTAAAGAAACGAATTGAAATAATAATACAAACGGCCGAAAGAACAGCCATAACAATAGTCGAAAATATAACATCTGCAGCAGACAAACCAAGTGAAGTTGCTTTCAGAAGTTTTATTCCCTGTGTTAATGGCAGGAAATCAGCTACTTTTTGCAGTGAAGATGGCATCACTTCATATGGCAAAGTTGCTCCTGAAAAAATAATCATAGGGAAGTATAAAATACTGGCAATCACGCTAGCGATTTTCATGTCCGGCGAAACTCCACCTACCATCATACCAATACTGAAAATTGACATCATAACTAACAAGTATGCTCCTAAAAATTGTAGTATAGAACCAGCAAAATGAAACTGAAAAAAGAGAGTTGCCACAACATAAATCAGAATAAGAGAAATAATTGAATAAATCATATAAATTGTAACTTGTACTATTAAAATCAATGCTGGGTGTATTGGAGTTACTTTAAACCGCTTCAGAATTTTCTTGTTTCGATAATCAGATATGACTAATGGGAGCCCCATGACTCCACCGGCACATATAGCAATTGTAGAAACTGCCCCAAATGACTGTTCTAAAAAAGTATATTGTGCTCCGTCAAACGCAGGTTTATTGCCATATATGATGCCAAGTATAATGACTACTACCACTGGCATACATATTGCAAATATAAACATATCCATTCCACGTAGAGACAGTTTAAGCTCTGTTTTTAACATGGTACTAAATGTTTTCATGATCTAATTCCTCCTCTCCCGTATACCAAAGATAAGCGTCTTCCAGTTTTTCATAAGGACTAGTGGCAATGGCTTCCTGCACTGTTCCACTGAAAATAAGTCTTCCGTTTTTTAAAATACCAATCCTATCACATAAGGTTTCTACCTCATCCATAAAATGAGAGGTCAAAAAGATTGTTAAGCCTTTCTTCTTCAATTCTGACAAGCTATTCCACACACTTCGCCTTGCTTTTGTATCAAGTCCTGTTGTTAATTCATCCAAAAACACAACGTCTGGATTAGAGATCAGTGCAAGTACAATAAACAGCCTTTGTTTTTGTCCTCCTGACAATTCATTCACCATATTTTTTATTTTATTTTCCAGACCAAATTGTTTCAGCAGAGCTTCATAATCAGCAGGCTTTTTATAAAGGCAATATGTTTCCTGACATAGCTCCATAACGGTTATTTTGTCCTGATAGTTTGCCTCCTGAAATTGAACACCTACCCTCTCGAACAGTTTTTTTCGCTCTGTATAGGGATTCATTCTCAAAATAGATACTGTTCCACTGTCTGGTTTTTTTGTACCCAGTATGCACTCAATTGTAGTGCTTTTACCTGCTCCGTTTGCTCCAAGCAAACCGAATACCTCACCGCGCGAAACTGAAATATCAAAATTTTCAACTGCACGGATTCCAGCATAAGACTTGCACAGCTTATCAACTTTAATTGTTGTTTCCATATTTCAAACCTCCTTTTTGTATATATAAAAGAATACCACCAGAACATAGTCTGGTGGAAAAGTGTAGGGTTTTTATTTGAATTGTTTTTTCATTTTCCTTAACTGACTCATTACCATAAGAGCATTGTCTTCCGCTTCCTTTAATGAAGTAAGAAGTTTATCACATACAGAAATGATATCGTCATCATGCCTAGGAGTATCAATTATTTTTCTTATATTGACGCTTGAATCATGGGATATAGCGGTTAGCATTCTCAAGATGGCAGCCAGAGAATAATTAGCACAACGCAGAGAACGAATAACTTTCAAGCGCATAATATCATCATCTGTATAAATTCGATAGCCATTCTGTTTTCGTCTTATGGTAATTAGACCATTTAATTCCCAATTTCTTAAAGTATCTATTGTAACCTGTAGATATTCAGCCGTCTGTTTTCTTGTAAGAGATAAATACCTAGATTCTTTTATACGATGTGAGGAGGATAACATTTGTTTTACAATTTCAATTGCTTCTTCCGCATTCTGCTGCTCTGTTCTAATCTGTGACAGATAACTTTCTGCGAGGCAAATTGCGGCATCAAAATTTTTTGTAGCAGAAGTCTTAATAATATCAACAGCTTTTTTTCGTAGTCCATTTTGTAATACTTCAACCTTTAATGCAGTTCTTGCTAGTTTAAATTGCTCAACATGTAAATCAGTAAAAACACGATAGCCGTTATCTTGCCTTTCCGGTTTTGGTATTAGCTGGTACTTTTCATAGAGCCGTACTGTATTGGGATGAATACCAATAATTTTTGCTACTTCTGATGTTCTATACCTATTTCCCATTATATCTTCACCTCCGTCAGCTTCTATCGTAACATATATTTAAAGTATGGTGTTATAGTGGAGAGTTTACTATAAGTGATAAGTTAAAGACAAACAAGTATAATATAAACACATTTCTAATAATCTTAAGTGCACATTTATTCAAACACTCCTACACATCTGTCGAATTAGTAAATAGTGTTGATTGCTTGCCATAATAACAGTCAAGATTTATAAATAACACTTATATCTCACCCTTTCCATAAATCTACAGACACAAAAAAGCTACACCATATCTAAAAGTGTAGCTTTCTAAAATACAAATGCCGTTCCCTATATTTCTTATTTACTTTATACTTCCTTCACAGGTTTATTATTGACAAAATCCCAAGGATTCTTTGCTAAATATCTATTTCCAAAAGGAGTTACTATGGATAGTATAGCAAATATAACTAATATAAAACAATACCATACATATGGTACTATTTGAACAGGGCTTACCGATCCATTAGTAAAGCTTCCTGCCATCAATAATTGAGCACCATAAGGTATCAGTCCTTGCATTGAACATGAAAAAACATCTAAAAGTGAAGCAGTTTTTCTTGGATCTACATTATGTTCTTTAGATATTTCCTTTGCCAATTGACCACTTACAATTATAGAAACTGTATTGTTAGCAGTAGCTGCATCTGTGAGAGATACCAATGTACTTATACCTAACTCAGCTGACTTTTTGCCTTTTACTGTTCTATTTATTCTATATAGCAGCCAATCAAGTCCTCCACCACTTGATACCATATTGGCTAAGCCGCCAGTTAATAAAGATAATAAAAATATATCAGTCATTCCTTTAAATCCTGAATATATATGCTGAACAAATTCTAATCCTTTAAAGCTTTCATAACCAAGTCCTATAGCTCCTGATATAATAATTCCGCCAGTCAAAACCACAAATACATTCATTCCCGATACGGCAGCTATCAATACGAATATATATGGAATTACTTTAATTATATTAAAAGTGTATTCTTGACTTTCAGGAATAGTTACTGGTTTTCCAAATATGAATAAAAGGACTATTGTAACTAAAGCTGCTGGCAATGCCAAACCAAAATTAGCTCTAAACTTATCTTTCATAGATACTCCTTGAGTTCTTGTAGCTGCTATAGTTGTATCAGATATAATAGATAAATTATCTCCAAACATAGCTCCCCCAATCAATGCACCTAATACTAAAGGTAAATTTAAGCCTGCTTTTTCTACTAATTGAACAGCTATAGGACCTATAGCCACAATAGTACCTACTGATGTTCCTGTTGAAATGGAAATAAATGCAGCTATTATAAATATTCCTACCGTAATAAATTTAGCTGGTATTAATGTAAGCCCTAAATTTACTGTAGCTTCAACACCACCCATAGCACTAGAAACTGAAGAAAAAGCCCCTGCCAATAAATATATAATACACATAATTATTATATTATCATCACCACAACCTTTGATAAATATATTAAACTTTTCATCTAATGAACCTTTTGTTAAAATAAAAGCAAATACTATTCCTATACCAGCCGCAATCGGAGCTGGAAATTGATAAAATGCCATTTCAATTCCTTTAACTTGTAATATAATACCTGAAATCAAATATATAAGTACAAAGATAAGAAAAGGTAATAAAGCTACCCCATTACCTCTTTTTTCATTTATCTTTTCCATTTTAATGTCCTCCTTAGTTTAAATTAATCTTTCATTAGTAACTCCATATCTATTGGATATGCTCCATAAATGTTACCAGCTTCCATAAACATTTCAATATTTTCCATTGGAGTATGCATTGGAATTTGACAGCCTGTACTTAAAATATATCCTTTTTTAGAATCATGGCCCTTTCTAATACATTCTTTAACTGATTTAAAAATAGATTCTTTATTACCTGCATAAATTACGTCAACAGGCGGAACATTCCCTGTAATTATCACTCTATCTCCCATTATTTCTTTAGCTTCTTCCAAATCCTCTATATTATCTATGCTAAAATTGGAAATGCCAGTGTTTACCACATCTTCCCAAATTTCTTTACTTGTCCCACATATATGTATCCCTGGAGCGCTACCCGTCTTTTCTTTTATTTTATCAACATTTTTTTGAAGAGCTGGTAAAGAAAACTCTCTAAATTGTTTTGGACTTATAAGATTTGTAGATGAAACTGGATCAGCAAAACTAATAGATACACCTAGTTTTGCCACCTCTTCTATATATCTATTATTAGATTCTACTACTATATCCATTAGAGTATGGACTTTTTTAGGATATTTGATCATCCATTTTAATAAATTATCTGTTCCTACTACAGAAGCTGCAACACTAAAAGGTCCAGACATCGAAGCACTAACATCTACTTCATCTATAAGTGCATCTTTTGTTAGTTTTATAGCCTTAATTAAAATTGGTAAAATGCCATCCTTTAATGGATCAGCAATCTTAAGAGATTCTATTTCATCTACGGATTTAATAGCTGGCTCCAATAAATAGGAAATATTGTAATCAGGATAAGCTACCTTAGAACCCATAGCCTCGGCAACACCTCTAAGACTTGTAGATATTCCTACGCTATCATGACGGAGTCTTTTAAACAAGGCTATTTCCAACTCTGCCATAAGCTCTGCTGAATGATAATAATCACTCACTTTTACACCAATAAACGGTGCCATAGTAGCTCCCATATCTGGAACACAGATTACACGGTCAATTTCCTGTCCCCTGGCAAAAGCATTCATTCTTTCTCTTGGTGTCATTTTTTCTTTTCTCACTTAAATCTCCTTCCTAATATAAAATAGTCATTTGAAAATCTAGCCCAAAATCCATTATATAATTTATTATAATATTATTGCTATTGAACTATTTTATAACAAATCTATCTTTATTGATATTTTCAATATACTGTAATATAATTCCATAAACTATAAGTAGCTATAGAAATTATATGAAAATTGAATTTCTCTGCTTGATTACCATAATAACAGTTAAAATTTATAGATAAAGCTTATATTTCATCCTTTTCATAAGTCTACAAATGTAAAAAGAGCTATTTAAAAATAGTTTTTAAACAGCTCTTTTTGTATAAAATAAAAAGGAAAAAGTCCGAAAAAGCCCTTTCCCTAGTAAAATCTAAGACAACAAAGAACAAGTTTCATAATAAGTACAACAAAAAATACGAGGCTTATATATCAATTAATGTTACCATCAGATCTCGCAGTAAATATCCATAATGATGCCTAATGATAATCCAATAAGATTGCTTAGAAATATCAAATAGGTTTAACTGTGACAAGCTTAATCTGTCCTTCTCTGATAAAGAAAAAAACTAGCAATCCCACGATAATCATATTAAAGATAATTATTTATGTATATATGAACAGTATTTATTCAAATAGTTTCCACAACTTTTTATAACCCGCTACAATACAGTTCAATATTGATGTGTGCTTCTTGAAATTTGATTCCAACCTCTTTTATTAACTCTATTGTAACTATATTCATCATACCTTCAAGGCAAATACATGATGGTCTATCAACTTGTTCCCTGCTGAGTACCTTATTCAATCATTCTATTAGGCGACAACATAGACTCTACCTTTTTCTATGCTATTTCAAGCAGTCCTTTTATTAACTTTACCGCCTCAACTGCGTTAGAAGAATATCCATCTGCACCTATAGTGTCAGCAAATTTTTTTGAAATTGGTCCACCACCAATGATTACTTTCACTTGTTCTCTGATTCCCGCTTCCTTTAATAACTCGATAACTGTACCCATTCCCCCCATCGTCGTTGTCATCAGTGTTGACATGCACACAAATGAAGCATTAACTTCCTTCACTTTATCAACAAAGTTCTGTAAAGGAACATCTCTTCCTAAATCAATCATATCAAACCCAGCCGTATCTAACATGATCTTCACTAAATTCTTGCCTATATCATGGGTATCCCCTTCTACAACACCAATTACACCTTTTGGCTTTTCTCTCTCCATTTCATTTGAAGGAATATGAGGTCTTAAAACAGATAAACCTTCATACATTGCATCTGAGCACAATAATAAATCCGTAACAAAATATTCTTCATCTTCATACAATTGACTTGCACGATTCATCCCATCTACAAGTCCTTCCATAATACCATCAAATGCAGGATATCCTGCTTCTACATACTCATTACAGGCCTCAATCACAGCTTCTTCTTCCATATTTAATACACCATCTGATAGTTTTTTTAATAATATCCCTTTTGATACTGACATTACTTTCCCTCCATTTTCGATTATACAAAATATTGATGAACTAAATGAAATTTTTTGGATCTAATGGCCCTTTACCATATTTTCTAGCAGAAGCCATAAATTGATCTATGTTTTCTAAAGGAATGTTTCCTGAAAGATCGCAGCCTGATGCCAAAATATATCCACAAGGACTGTCATAGGCCTTTTGAATACAATTTTTTACTGCTAAGTCAACATCATTGGTGTTTCCTAAGTATAGCACCTCTACTGGATCCACATTGCCAAGAATAGGTACTTTATTACCTACTACCTCCTTGGTGTATGTCAAATCTACCCTGTTGTCAATGCTAATCATATCGCAACCTGATTGCACCATATCCCCTACGATTGCTCTTGTATCTCCACAAATATGATAACAAACCATTCCCTTTGCATTGTGAATATCCTTCATCAAATCTACTGCATAAGGCAAAACAAATTCTAAGTATTGTTTTCTATGGAGAATTGTTCCTGAAGCAATAGGATCACAAAGTAAAATGATTGCACCTTCTTTAATAAATTCCCTATAAATCATTTTCAGCCCTTCATTGCAGAAATGAATTAATTGATGTACCTTATCAGGATTTTTTCTCGTTGCCCTTAATAAATTTTCTACTTTGAAGATACTTGATGCTGCAGTAAAGGGTCCAGATATTAAAACCCCTGTTGGTACTTCTTTTCCTACTTTATCAATTAAAATTTTTGTAGCTTCTACGTGTAATTGCAGCTTTTTATCATTTTTTAGTTCTAACTTTGACATATCTAATTGGTCCACATCATTTAAATCCTCTAAAACATATTTCAAAATTGCTGGTACCGCATCCTCAGGATCGCTCATTACACTTCCTAGGGCTGCACCTACACCGTGTAGTCCATAGTCAATGATCGTTAGATCATTTCCAAATCTTTCATAACATGCAACCTGTGCCATAGCTTCATTGAAAGCTGTACTCCTTTTTTCTCTATGAGTCATTCCTAGTGCTGAACCAGACATAGAGCAAACTACTGGCATTGCTAAAATTCTATCCATTGGTTTTCCTGTCATAAATGCACTCAATCGTTCATTTGGTGTCATTTGATCATCTCTATGCATATGAAATCCTCCCTTAATTACCCCTTTTAATGAAGAAACTGCTTTTTTAATCTTTTTTAGACTCAACACAATTATTAAAGCAAGTCAATACCTTTTATTATCCCATTTTTCAGTTGAAATGCTTTATTTTTTATGCACATTTGTCCAACAAATTTTGTTTTTCCAATAACCTGAACACAACCTTGTCCATATCCTATCGGAGTTCCTATATCAATATCACGCCAAACAGCTTTTTTAGTTCCTAATAAGGCAAAGGTAGTTTTGGGACAAAGCAACATAATTGCTTCATCATTTAGGGTCTCTTCTATTTTTTTAAATAACGGGTACGTAAACATCTCTACCACTTGTTCCGAAAGCTTAGGTCCTAAAATATTTAGTCCGCCAACAGAATCACCATAACTAATCATATTAACTCCAGATTTTTGGGCTTCCATCACAAATTTCAATATTTCTTTTTGTAATTTATCAAAAATATTCTGCATAATCTCTGGATTTTTTCTAAATATCTTAAAAATATGTCTTGGGTCGGCTAAAACGTTCATAATGGTAAAAGGACCTGAAATATATAAAACTACATTTTCTCCTTTTTCCCTTAGATACTTACAGGCCTTTAGTGTCTCTGATATACGTCCCTTTGAGTAATCTATTTCAGGTAAGCTTAGTATCTCTTCTGATGTAGTACAGATATAATCCTTAACTCTTGGGCCTATATTTTCATCTCCATAGGTAATGCTTCCTCCTAAGGCTTCTCCTTCTAGGGTATGACAAAATGGTAACTGACAAAAAGATGCATTATCTTGCTCTTTTATGGCTAAGGCTAGCTGTGCCATGCTATCCCAATTCTTATAAGCCTCTGGAAACTTTATACCTGTTTGTTGTATAGTTTCCTTACTAATTCCAGTAGAATTATCATAGGTGCATTGAAAGTCAATAATTTTACTCATGTTTATTCCTCCAAATTATTTTTGAAACCATTCTAATATTCTCTCATTATTTAAATTGCAACCAATGATAGTTGCTTTCGGTTCCCTAGGTCCTTCTATGTATTCCCAATGATAATGCTGAGGAGTAAAATTGAAGTGGATAAACTGATTGGTATTCAGTTCTAGAATTCCTTTAGCTCTTATAATAAAGCCCCATTCTTTATCCTTTAAAGCGACTAACATTTTCTCAATCTCTGCTTCCGAAAAAAATCTTGGATTAACAACAGATAAGGTACTAAACACTCTATTGGCAGGCATACAAACAGGCTGTTTTTTATAGTCAATTTCACAGTCCTGAATTGTATTTAATATTTCTATAATTTTATCTCCTCCGTAGGAATACCATTCTTCCTTAAGGATAAAGGCTGACTGATTATTTGACCTTATCTTGGAAATCACCTTTTCCACTTCTTGATCATCCATTTCATCAAAGTGGCTTAAAAAAATAATATGAGCATTTCTGATTTGATCTAAATAAAAGTTTCCGAACTCTTCAAAGTAATCATCAAAAGTGCTTATATCAACAATTGTTATTAAGTGTCTTATTTTTATGCCAAGTTGCGAGCTATCACAAATTTTTTTACAAATTTTAGTGATATCTGATAAACTTGCTACACCAGATGGCTCTATTAGAATATGATCAGGCTTATATGATAAGGTCAATTCTTCTATTGCTTTTTCGAAGTCATGTATGACACTACAACAAATACATCCAGCAGAAATCTCTTTAATAGGAAGCTTGTCATCTATTAAATCTCCATCAATTCCCACACTTCCAAATTCATTTTCAATTAAAGCGATTTTCCCGTTCATATGTGGGATGATTTTTTTCAAGAATGTAGTTTTACCGACTCCTAAAAAACCCGATATGATATTAATATTCGTACTCATTGTAAACCTCCAGGATAATTTTGTTAATAATCATCATATAATTATAACATTTTAAAAATTCAATTAATAATCGGTATTTCCCATCATAAAACATAAATCTATAGATATTATCTATGATAGAATTAGTTTCCTTACAGCTAATCTAAAAAACATTAAGTTTGCATCCTTCGTATAATATTCGAAGTAAAATTAGAACATATGGAAGTAAAATTTTAATATTTATACTCCATTATTTATAAAGAAAAAAGCCGGTAAAAATGATTAACAAACCACCCTAACCGGCATACTTATTATCCTATTCAATTTCGCATTCTATTTATATACCATAATATAAAGATACTATTATTCTATTTCTTTCAAATCTACTAACCAACTTTGCTATAATCAAATCAATTTTTCTATCTATTCAATCATATATCATAGCATTAAAATCTTATATCTTTTTTGAATATCGTACCTACAAGAATCAATTGCATTTCTATATCATCTATTGCAGAGAGAGATTTGGCTGATAAATGTTATCGGTATTATTCTCAGTTTGTACTTTTATGAAATGAGAAAACCCAAGTCTTCAATATCCGCTAGTTTATCTAGCATAGGTGCTGGATTTTTTGTCCAAAACACAATACAGTCAATAACCACTCAGAATAAAAGGCCGGAATATCCGTACAGCAACTTGCACTAAGAGTTATTTCTTATCTTTCCTTTTCAGGAAAAATCTTACATACTGTGTAGGCGACATACCTACTAAACGTCGAAAAAGCCTGTAAAATGTTGATAAGCTGCCAAAGCCACATTGCAAGGCAATATATAAAACCGTGTCCTGTGAGTTCAACAAAAGCTCCTTTGCTTTCTCAATTCTAAGTTTATTAATATATTGAACTGGAGTCATGCCTAACTGATCCTGAAATAATCGGATCATGCTGTTTTTGCTAACACCAAGTCCCTCAATCTCCTCTTTAAGCTGTTTTGGATCAGTATAAAACTTACCAATTACTTTTTTAATTCCTTCAATAGTTTCTCTTTTGGGTTCAAATTTCAAAAGATCCGGTCTGCACCGCTTACAAGGACGAAATCCAGCAGCTTGAGCTTGCTCAGCAGTATCGAAAAATACCATATGATCTCTTTTTGGACTTTTGGATTTACAAGACGGTCGACAGAAAATGCCGGTTGTTTTCACTCCATAGAAAAACTGACCGTCATAGGATGAATCACAATCAATGGCAACCTTCCATTTTTCTTCATCGCTGAGTAGCATGTATACCACCTTCTTTTTTTATTTTCGCTTCATATCACGGATTATCCCTTTGGTTTCCTTATCTATACGGTAGGATTCTGTTATTTTTTGCAATGCTTTATTATATGTAAAATCATCCAATGTATTCTGCTTCAAATAGGCCATAGTCTGCTCTGGCAGTTTAATATAACAGATGGAAATAGCCCAAGCAACAGCCATCTTGACATAATAACCCTCATGCTTGACGGTATCCAATATATCTAATACACGATTGATATATTCCTCGTCTATATAATAGGACAGCAACATTACCACAGCAAACCTAAGCTCATATTCCCGCATAGAGCGAAAATACATCTGTAAAAAGTCCCAAACACGCTCCCGATTTTTCACTGTAAACTTAAGCCCAGTGCAAAAGCTATCACATACTGACCAGTTGTCAATTTTGGGTACAAAGCTGTTTATATATAAGAGCCGTTCTTCCACTTCACAGGGCGCGTACCCAATCACCATGCCTTGCAACATTATCTCTTCGAAATAGTCATTTTCTGCGGTGTTCAGATACGTTCGCCAATCTGCCTTTGCAATTTGCTTTGCTAGTTTGCGAAGCTGCGGCAGACAGACACCAAGTATTGTATCAATATTAGGCAGAAGTCTAGAGGAAAACTTTCGATAATCTTCCTCCGCAAGGCTCATAAGTTGTTCACGAATCATTTCCATAATTGTATCACCTCGTTTTCTCTATATTTGACTTTGAAGGTAGATGTTTCCCCACGTTTAATTTCTATTTCTAGCAGACGCAATTCCTCGTAAACACTTTGCATCTCTTCAAAAATTTCATCAATTGATACACTGCATGTTAACCGTTGACATGGTTCTTTTCCATCTCTAACAGCTTTTCTTTAACTGCAAGTCCTGCAGCGTAGCCCACAAGCTTTCCGTATGTACCTATAACCCGATGGCATGGTGTAATAATTAAAATCGGGTTTTTGTTGTTGGCTGCACCTACTGTACGGGATGCTTCTGGTTTCCCAATAACCTCTGCCACCTGCTTGTAGGTACGAGTTTCACCGTAAGGTATATCCCTCAGAGCAGCCCATACTGTTTGCTGAAAATCTGTACCTTCTGGTGCAAGCGGTAGATTGAAAGATTTGAGCTTACCATCAAGATATTCCTCCAGTTGACGTGCCGCTTCCCTTAATACTGGGGTTTCCTGCTCCACACAGCCTGTGGACTTATGTTTTTTGCCAAAAAAGAGTTCAATGATTGCACCGTTTTTTTCCACAATGCCAATCAAACCGAGGGATGTCGGATAGAAAGTAATGTTTTTCATATGGATAACCTCCTTGTCTTATTATATCTTTAGTGTACATTTATTTTACCTAGGATGTCTTCCGAAATTTCACCATTCAATTTTCATTATGGTAATGAACTGAACCATGCGGATTGTAACAATGCAATACCTTCTCGTATCTGTTGTTCACTAAGTAAACTGTATCCTGCAAATATAATGTTTCTAGGACAATCATTCCTGTCTTTCCAGAATGGAATCATAGAATATACTTTAACCCCAACTTTTTCTGCCTCTTTAATAAGCCAATCTTGTTCTTCGCCACCCGGAAACTCCAAAATGAAATGTAACCCTGCTCCACGACCATGTAAGATTACTTTTCTGCCAAACATCTCCGTTGATTCCTTTATAAATACATCATGACGCCTTTTGTAAGTGATGCACATTTTTCGAATATGACGCTCATAGTTTCCCTCCGTCATATATGCGGCTAAAACACGTTGCGTCAACCACGATACAGGAGAATTATGTGAACAGAATAAACTATGATACCTCGTTAGCAGGCGTACTGGCAACACCATATAGTTCACCCGTAAAGAAGGAGAAAGAGACTTTGAAAAAGTTCCTATATAGATAGTACGGTCTTCGGTGTCTAGGGAACGGAGTGCCGGCACCGGATTGGCATCATATCTGAGTTCACTGTCATAATCATCCTCAATGATATACGCATCGTTAGCATTTGCCCAATTAAGAAGCTCCTTACGCTGAAAAATTGGCATCACAGTTCCGTAAGGAAATTGATGTGAAGGCGTTACATAAGCAGCACATGCGCCAGAACGATGAATGGATGAGAGGATAAGTCCATCTTTACTAGCTGGGATTGCATGCAAATTATAATTGTTGTTGATAAACACATCCCTTGCTCCATTATAGCCGGGTTCTTCCATAGCAATCGTATTATTTTCTTTACGCAAAATCTTGCACAAAATATCTAACGAATAGTATAGTCCAGAGCCGATAATAATTTGTTCTTCACAACAAACCATCCCCCTTGACCTGTACAGGTGTTTTTTGATTTCTTGTCGTAACAACAGATCACCTTGCTTATCTGGATACTGATTAACCACCTCTTTTTGCGATGATAAAAGAACTTGAGATGTATATTTTCGCCATAACTTGAAAGGAAATTGCTCATAAGAAAGCTCGCCATACTGAAAATCATATAGAATTACAGGTTGCTTCAGTTCTGATCTTTCCACAGATAAAGCATTTATATCCTGCGGCACATAATTCCTTTCCGTAAATTTAGTTGAAGTGTCTAGAACAAAAAAACCTGACCCATGTCTTGCTCGAATATATCCCTCCACAGCCAGCTGGGTATAAGCCTGACTGACAGTATTGCGTGCAATACCTAATGTTTGGGCTAGTGTGCGAATACCTGGAAGTCGTTCTCCAGGTGCAATATTTCCTTGCTCAATATCTTTTTTGACCTGATGATAGATTTGAAGATATATTGGATCATCTGAATTTTCTTGAATATAAATCATATAATTATAACCATCCTTACGCTAAAGTGTACCCTGTATTATATCACATAAGTGTATCTTTTAATGGGTTCACTTATATGATACGATATGTTTGATTGTATATCAAGTACATATGTATCTTGAATAAAAGTCAAATTTATATGATTAGGAGGATGATGAAATTATGCAATACAGAATGAAGAAGTTTCAATTAACGTTGGATCAGATCGACGAGCTACTTCATCGTGCGGATACCGGACGATTCGCTACTATCAATGAGAATGGTTATCCATATGTCATTGCCATGCACTTTGTTTACTACAATAACAAAATTTATATGCATGGCCTACCAAAGGGACAAAAAATCGATAATGTAAATCGAAACCCTAAAGTGTGCTTTGAGGTTGATGAATTGTTTGGTCTCTTGACTGACAATATCGAAAATGCTTGTGATACTGAGGCAGAGTACAATAGTGTTGTGATTATTGGAAATGCTTCGCTGATTGAGGACTTGGATTATAAACGTGAAGTGTTAAATAAGCTGGTTGAAAAGTACACGCCACAATTTGCTGGGAAAGAGCTCCCTGATAACATGATTAAGGGTACTGCCGTGATTGAGATTGATATTGTAGAGTGTACAGGAAAATATCATAAATAGCGCAAAAAGTAAACTTATTTTATCTAATTGCCATAAGAGCCAAATATGATTTCCTCAATAGAATTTATCCCGCTTTTCATTGCGGGATGCTTTTTTATTAGCGTGTTTTAAGGTTAAAAAGCAATTCCTGTCCGTTTTTTAGTTCGCAAAATCTAACAAAATGATAAAAACACTTTATTAATATATGATGTACTAGTTTACTTAATATTTAATTAATATATAAAAACAATTTACAACTAGTCTCTTTGACTGATATGTTTGCTGGATATATTTATACTATGTTTCTAATTTTGAATTTATTTTAATATTAACCTTAATATGAATTTACTTTAAATTTTTTATTTACTTATATCTATTAAGTATATCTTTTACATCCTCTTTAGTAACATCAGTATATCTATTTTCCATGTTTACACTAACAACAGGCGCTTTTCTACATCCCCCTATACATCCTGATGTGTATATGCTAAACTTACCATCCTTAGTTATCTCTCCTGACTTTATGTTGAGAAGTCTCTCAAATTCCTCGAGATTTTCAGCGTAACCCTTTCTAGTGCAATGAAAACCTGTACATATTCTTATATCATATTCGCCTATAGGTCTTTCTTTTAAACGATTATTTTTTACCAATCTTTGAATTTCAACTTCTGAAGCTCCTAATTTTTGCGATATATAGTTTTGAACCTCTTTAGATAAATGTCCAAATATATCTTGAGCTTTTAAAAGAATAGACAAATGATCTTCTTTATTTTTAACATTCTCTATATACTCATCAAATTCTTTATATTTTTTTTCTAACGACTCATTATACATAATATTTCACACCTTCTTTTAATTTTATATATATTATTACTTCTATACTAGATTATTACTTCTATACTAGTTTTCATCATTCCTTCTGACTAGTAATTTAAATTTGAACAACTATATAGGTATACTGGAATTTTTCCGTATTCTACGGCATACTGACTAACCGTCAATCTTTGGCAGAACAATATCTAAGATAACTAAATCAACAGAATTTGATTGAAATAGCTCTAAAGCTTTTTCACCATCTGCAGCCTCTAATACCTGATATCCATCCTCCATTAGATAGTCCATTATCACTTCGCGTAAAATATCTTCAACAACCAATATTTTATTCATCCTATACCTCCATCTGTATCCTTATAAGCTTAATTAGACTTAACATTGGTAAGATATAATTATAAATAGCAGTATCAAAGTTTGATATTTTCATTTCAAGTATGCCTTACAAGTAAAATCTTTTATATTTACACATTTAGTTTTATTATAACCTCAAGATTAATAGAAGCAACAAAAGGATTTTTCCTAAAAGAATATAATATAAAACATATTAATTATTTGAGGTTATGTATATCTGATGTCTCAGAGGAAAATATAAGCAGTATTGCTGATATAATTTCAGTAATCAGAAGCTTTAAGAAAACTTAAATGCTACTAAAAGTTTTTCACAATCTACACAGCAAACGTTAGCATTTCTACACATCTCATAAATATTTTTATGTTCTTTTTCGTTGAAAACTTCGTGATATTTGTTTACTGTAAATATATTGGAAAGCCTTGAAAAATCGCCTACTTTAGCCCTCCCTCTCTTTAATATACATAGATTATAGAGTCTCCAATTATGGTATGATCAAGAAGAGAATTAATTTTTTATCGAAGGCTTTTAATCATCTCAAAATACCACATAAACTTCAATGCAAATAAATCTAATTACACAAACATCTTTAGTCTTGCATAGAAGTTCACTCATCTTAACCAAAAAGTCCCCCAAACCTAAAGTTTGAGGGACATATAACATTCTTCAATATTTAATTAAAAATCTTCAAGATCTTTAAAATGAGACTATTTCTTTACTCAAATGGATATTTTTGAACTAACATCATTATTCATTTTCATAACACAACTGTCCGCAAGCAGCACTAATTTCAGAACCAAATTGTGTTCTAACAGTTACACTAATACCAGCTTTCTTTAGTGTACTGCAAAATTGCTTGATAGCAATTGAAGATTGAAATTCAAAAGTTGTTTTGTCCGTAGAATTATAAGGTATCAAATCAATGTGATATAAATGCTCCCACGAACCACGATTTTTCAATAAACCTATAACTGCCTCTGCATGTTCTTTCGAATCATTAATTCCTTCAAGCATAATATAAGCAATAAACACTCGTCGTCCCGTATGAATGATATGTTCATCTAATGTCTTCATTACCTCATTCAATGGAAATCTTTTATTTATAGGCATTAAATCGCTTCGTTGACTTTCAAATGGTGAATGAAGTGAAAAAGCCAGATTTACTTGTGGAAATTCTTTGGTCAATCTTTGAATTCCTGGTATAATACCAATTGTTGAAATAGTAATTCTTCGTTGACTTAACCCAAATAAATTTTGATCAGTTAAAATTTTTACTGCATCAAATAACTCCGGATTTGCAAAAGCCTCACCCATTCCCATAAATGAAATACTATTCAATCTATGGTCATTAAAATAGAAATAAAGTAATTGATCAGTTATCTCATCAGCAGTAAGATTGCGTTTAAATCCAGCACTTCCTGTTGCACAAAAACGACATCCAAAACCACAACCACATTGGGAAGAAATACAAAACGATTCCCACCCCTGTTTATACTTTAGTCCAACAGCTTCTATTCTTTCTCCGTCAGTCAATTCGAATAACAATTTTTGAGCTTGTTTAGAATCTTGTGAAAAAACAGGTATTACACTAGATACATTATTTCCAAACTCATTTACTAAAGCTATCCTTAACGCTTTTGGTAGTATATGCATATCATCAAAATTATCTATTTTTTGATGAAAAATAGCTTTTGTAAGCTGCTCGTATCTATAATCAGGTAATTTTAGATTTGATACTATTTGTTTCATTTTTCCATATTTCGTTTTTGTCTGTTTCATGTAGGCTTCCTCCTCACTATTAATAGTTAGGAAGCAAAGCCAGTATAATTAGCGACTTATACTACTCCATGCAAGCGTCGCCCAAAACATCTGGCTTTGCATGGAGCCTATTGTGTGTTACTTTTATATTCCCATTAAACATATTAATTACCATTTCTACCTTTACAATTTTATTATTTTTGTTGCAACATTTTCACAAAATGCACTATCATGCTCAACAAACAAAATTGTAGGTTCATGTTCAATTAACAGTTTCTCAATCTGCATACGAGAAATGACATCAATAAAATTCAATGGTTCATCCCAAATATATAAATGTGCCTGTTCACACAAACTTGCGGCAATCAATACCTTTTTCTTCTGTCCTCCACTAAAATCCCCGATATTCTTTTCAAACTGTTCTCTTGAAAAATCAAGTTTTCTAAGCATAGATTTAAATAAACTCTCGTCAATACAATGTTTATCTGCATACTCAGATAAGTTACCATATAAATCTGAAGTATCTTGCGAAACATACGAAATGATTAATTTATTATTCTTTCTTACAATTCCACTATGGGGGATATCTTCTCCATAAATTAATTTCAATATACTTGATTTTCCGCTGCCATTCTTTCCTTGAATAGCAATTCTTTCACCTTGCTCTATAGTGAAGTTTACTCCTTCACAGACAATTCTATCATCATATTCAATTGCAACATCTGTAAGTTCTACAAGCTTTTTATCATAAAAAGTAAGCGGTACTATTTTTAAACTTTCATTAGATTCAATATTTTTAAGAAGCTTTGATTTTTCCTCAATCATGTTTTGTTGTCTAGCTTCTATATTTTTAGCACGCTTCATCATTTTTGCAGCTTTATGTCCAACATATCCTTTATCTAATTTGCTCCCAGAATTAGTAGTTCCATACTTGCTGCTTTCAACACTATCTGACCACGTAGATGTACGTTTTGCCGAGCTGGAAAGTCTTTTAATATCCTTTTTCAATTTTTCGTTTTCTGCTAGCTCAAAACCATCTTGTAATTCTTTGTTTCTCCACCATGAAGAAAAATTTCCTTTTTGTATTTCAATATTAGTTTTATTAATAGACAAGATATGGTCAATACAATTATCCAAAAAAAACCTATCATGTGAAATCAGAATAAATCCTTTCTTTTTTTTCAAGTAATTACATAGTTTTTGCCTAGCTTCAGCATCCAAGTGATTGGTAGGCTCATCAATGAGTAAGAAGGAATTCTCCTTCAAAAACATAGCAGCCAACAATGCTTTGGTCTGTTCTCCTTTAGATAGTGTATAAAACTGTCTATATAAAGCATCATAGTTCATATCTAACAAAGATAATTCTTTTACTATTTCCCAATCCATTGAATTTGGACTAATCTCCCTTATGACATCTATGGTGAAATTGCTTTGCTCCTGCACCTGATAAGGAAAATATTCAAAAGTCACATTAGCTGAAATGTTTCCATTATATTCGTATTTCCCAAGCAAAAGATTTAGAAAAGTAATCTTTCCTCTTCCATTTCTTCCAGTAAAGCCTAATTTCCAATCAGTATCAATTTGAAAACTTACATTTTCAAAAATATTATCATAGCTACCTTCATAAGCAAAGGTTAGGTTTGTAACATTTATTAAAGACATATTTTTGTCCTCCTCTGTATTTAATAGTATAAATAACAAAGTCGGAACAATAGGCGACCTTGTTGTTACTCCATATAAGTGTCGCCTGCAGTATCCGACTCTATATGGAGATTATCATGTGTTAGCAAAGTGTCTTTATTTATCATAATATTATTTATCCTCCTTATTCGAATTATTTATAAAAAAATAAGAGCCGCAAGAATTAATTATTCTTACAGCTCATAGATATACATAGTTAAACTAATCATTATAGCATAACACAAGTGTATATATTAAGAGAAAAAAGAATAACTTTCTTGCATAAATACAACAAAACAAACAGAACACACCTGTTTATCCTTGTATTAAATGTACTTTAAAAATTAGCAAGAAAAATTAATCATTTTTTCACCTCAAATTTCAAATTTTTTATCATTGTACTACTATACGTCAAAAAAGTCAATAAAGAGTGAATCAAGAAAATCTATTTCTTATCTATCTTCACAACACACTCTACATGCCTTAAGGTGACAATAAAGATGCCTATTTCTGACACTACCCCCTTAGAAGGCACTACATTTTTTCGAAATATCTTCATTCTTTTTGAATGTATGTTTCAATGATTCCACTAAAAGTCTTTTAATCTTAGGTCTAATCAATGTAAGTTCAGCTTTGATGGTATATTGCTATTTTTTTGCTGATTTTAAATATTATTCTTCATTTGTTTTTAGTTGTTGTGTGGCATCAATCTTAAAATCACACTTCTCACAATAAAGGGTTGTCGAATCATATTCAATGTCTAATTCTAACTCCTCAAACACACCTTTTTCTTCGCACCTTGGACAGTATTTAGGTAGCTTTTCACCTTCTTCATATACGTCATCTTCAGCAATTAATTTTGAGCAATAATGCTCCTCGTAACAGCTCTCACAAAGCTCTAATAAGCACTCTGAGCACTCTCTAATAAATAATATCCACATCTTTCGCATTCTATCATTTTGATTCCTCCTAAAATTAGTATAGGATTAAAGATTTCCTTCTCCTACCACAACTATAACACGGAGATTTAAACTTTACTAAGTACGAATTTTAGGATTTTCTATATTTTTATATAATATTTCATAAAGTTGTCGTGCAGTTCTAATTTTTTTGTTATTCCAATCCTTTATCTCAACTATCGAAAACAAAGGATAGTTCTCAACCATCATTTTTAATAACATAATCTTATCCTGTTCAAGAACAAATGATATTATATTAGAATTTTTTATTGTTAAATACTTTATATATAGAATGTTAATAAGTCTATTCAACTCTATTGAAATACCCTGTTCATTTATAACTGGTTCTACAATTTCATTAATATAAAGATACCTATGTGCTAAAAATCTGTTCTCACAACTAAAGTTTTGAGAATTAAAGCTAAATAATAAGCTTAAAAGTTCAAAGTTAATATCTTCTACAGATAAATTCGTCTCACAAATATAAGATGATATTTTATAAATAAGTTCTATTGAATATTTATTTTCAATTTCATAGAAATGAATCATATTCTTAAAAATATTTTCATGGCTTGTATTTACTTTTTTTAATGAGAGAAAGTATTGTTGAATTTCGTTTTGCCTTTCCCGAAACTGTTTGTTAGTATAATTTTTATTTGAACAGACTCTTTTGCTTATGATGTCATCAAGCAATTGATATTTTTGCATATTTTCCAGTTGTATAAATTTAAATGAGTTAATTTTGTATCCTTCTAATCTGTTGTTTATCGTTTTCATATTAGGTGAATTTAGATCTTCAATATCACTAACATTAATTTTTAGAGATAATTCCGACTTTAAAATCTCTTTATAATATCTTACATACTGTTTTCTTCTTTTATAAGACTGATATTCACTTTCTTTGCAAGATGCAAGTAACCATGATGATAGTGATTTTATTTCATCATTTTTATAATATACATCTTTTAGTATTTCAAAAATAACCTGATTAACAAAATCTTTAAATTCTAACTTTCCTGCAAAACAATATTTAAATATTTTCTCGTCTATTTCATCAATGACTAATTTTTTTAATTTCTCGTACATTAAATTTCCTCCCACAGGTATTCAAGGAAATAACTATTATTATATTATTTATTTTCGTTGCAACAGGACTACAATTTCTGTATGCCTTGTGGCTACAAAAATGATGCTACTTTGGACCTGGTGGTGCCTTGGCGGAAAGGTAAATTTCTGAAATAGTCGACTATACAGGCTGTTTTTTTCATTGCTTTATACCTATTTTTACTTTTCAATTTGATCTAATTGTAAGAAACAAAACCTTCAAAAACGTTTTAATCTATTGAAGGCTTTATTCGATACAATCGTATTAAATCTATTCATTATACATAAGGATCGTTCAGTATTTCTTTGCCAGAACTTTCATCTTATAACAAATCCTTTAGATATGATGCCAAAGCATCAAAGCTCATTCCTTTTTTGAATCCTCTGTTTCTATATATCCACAATTATTTTGAGTATTATCGAATAGTAACTCACAAGTTCTTCTTGGAAATTTTCCGAGTGCAGAATCAAAAAAGTCATTCCATACAGAATAATGATGGGTATGTATAAATTCCTCCCACGATTGAATAACCTCATCTGCAGGCCTTATATCTATAATTTCTATTTCCTCCAGATTTCTATCATTAACTGCTCCCCATGCTTTTTTCAACATATCAATAGCTGCTTGGTCACTTTTAGGCGCACTATATCCAAAGATGGTCAACCTATATGCACTTTGCAGATACTGGCCTAATTGTTTCCAACTCATTGAAATATATGTGTTGTGATCATAATTTTTCTCTCTAATGGGATATAACAATTGTACTCTTTTTAGCATTCGCTCACACTTAGAGCAAATAGCATAAGGGCTACCCAATACCACTCCCCCCTTACCTATATGAAAATAGCATCTTAAGGAGTTTCCATTATTTCATAGGTAAATTATAGCATAAATTATCGCTATCTCAATATTTATTTTACATTCGTGAATTTTTATTGTGCCATCACTAATTTTGTGATACACTTCATTTTATAACTAAGGCGAGGTGATAATATGTCCATAAGTTATAAAAAACTATGGAAACTTCTTATAGACAGGGACATGAAAAAGAAAGACTTAAGAGAAACAGCTGGTATTAGTACAGCTTCAATGGCTAAACTCGGAAAAAACGAAAATGTTAATACCGAAATTTTAGTAAAAGTATGTAATGCTCTTAACTGCAACATTTCAGATATTATGGAAATTGTTGATGATGATAATTAATTTGTAATAGAACATTGGCTCCCACTATTCCAATTAACCAGCCAATTCCATGGTCAATTTATGATCATTGAATATGTATATTACTGATTCGGTTATAACATCGCAAAATCGATACTACATAGATACTACATAGAATTTGGTACATGGCACATTTGTAATGGGCAACAAAGACTTCAAATTGTAATCTATCAAAATAGAAAGGAGATTCAATGAATATGATTAATTATCTTAGTGTAATTAGTGGAACTTGCTGCAATAGATTAATAGCTACAACACATCTGATTCATTCAAGTAAGCAGCGGAGAAAATTGATTGTAGACTTAATGAAAGAGAGGAGGAAGTAAAATGCAGATTCAAACATTCAAAATTCATGGAGATAATATTGTTGAATGTGAACGTATTTTTAATTTTATATCTCGTAGGATTAATATCATTGATATAAATAAACAATTTATTTCGCAAGCATCAATCCAAATAAATGTTACTTTTATTTACAATAAGTCTAAATTTCAATGGAGACTTATTTATCATCCGGGTTTTAATAAATCTAATCGTAGACGCTGGAATAATAATATTTTTGATTCATTAAAGACAGCAGGTAGTTTTTTAGATGAAACACCAGATGCTATTATAACTCAAGTTAGCTCTGAGGAACAAAAAGAAAAAATATTGTGTGCCATTGAATTTTGTAGTGCTCTACAAGCCGGGAATCAAGCTTGGCAACGCAGTGGACGAGCATATTCAACTATTAGAACAGGTTGTCCTTATCTTTATATTGTTGATTTTGTGAAATATGAACTGGATTCCACGACAAGAAAAAGAAAAGCAATAAGGACACCAAATCCTGCTATACCTTACAGTTACATTAACAACACAAGACAAGAAAATGTATTTGGAGCCCAAGCGTTTGTTAAATCGGAGGAATTTGATGAAAGCAATCCTTTACTAAAAAATTTTGATGAATCAATTTTCTCAGAAGACGACATTGCAGATTATTTAATAAACTTGATGCTAGGGTATGATACTACCAAATACGAGAAATCTCTACTTGATAAAAACTTAAGAATGGTAAACTATTTCTCGATACATACCAATGGACAATATTATTTCAAACCCGACGACTGGAAACGTATTTATAAAGGTGAAACAACTGTTATAGAGCTATCCAAGGAAAAGAAATGGGAATTTAGCAAGAAAATTGCAGGAAAGTCTATGTCAGGAAAACTTAGTGAGTTTGTTAAATTATCAAAAAAATATGCTTACGGAATATCCTGCAAGGATTTGCCATTTGGAATTGTTCCAGCAACTAAAAAACCTAACTTTATTAAAGAATTAATTTCACTTTATCCAATTAGTCAAAATGACGCTCAAACAATTTTAGAAGATAATCAGGATCTTCTAATTTGCCTTATTAAAGGCTTCAAACCTAGAGGGGATGATAATCGACCTGATCGTGGCTTGCTACCGTTCTTGGCTATGCTAACGTCAGAACATGCCAGAATATTGACTTTAATTTATGGGCCTATGAACGCTACCCGTATCGAGCAGATTAAAAACAATCCAAGTGCAGTTGCACGAGTAAACGGTTTTTGGAATGTTTTTTTAGGATTAAGCGACTATCTATTACTTGATGTCCCAATACTAAATGAAAAAGGAAATGCAACACTTTTTAGAACTAATCGCACGTATAAACAACAGTGTACAGCTTTATCAGCTAAAGAGGTTATTTTTTCAGATGTTGTTTCACCTATTCCTAATAGTATACATGAAGATGATGTAGATTCTACAATTCATATGTTGTTTACCAGTTTGCCTTCTACTAAATGTTTTGAAGGTTTATGCAATCCACCTGGAGGCGATTGGAGCGGTCTCTCTGTTATTGTCAATCAATGTGAATATAGATGGGTATCCCTACCACGAGTTAGTGGTGAAATTAATGGAAAAAGACCAGACCATGTATTGCAACTTAACCCTTATGACGATAATTCTATAATTTTGTCGATTGAGTCTAAGGATAGATCCTTTGATTTAGAACCTAATGTAGGAACTCAGCTAAAACAATACATTAAATATTTATCTACGTTTATTCCCAGCTGTGAGAAAAATCTTAATGGTGACTGGTCAATTTCTAGTAGGAAAATTTCTCTTAACTCATGTAAGATTGTTTCTGTGGCTGCATTTATTGATTCTGGATCAGAAGATTACGATCATATTCATAGATTATCTGCATGTGACTTAATATTTGCACTAAGCCCTAAAGAAATTGGCTGGAACATTAAAATTATAAACTATATGCCTGACAACTCCGTATATACACAATTAAAAGAATTAATACTATCACACCCAAACAACATAGGAATTACTTGTACTTTTTTATAAGGAAAGAAGGCGCACTTAATAGGCGCCTCTTTTTTTAATAATTTGTATACAATGATTCATAGACCGTATTGCTCTGCTTATCCATTACTTTTTTAAACGCTGATTTTCCTGCGTGTAAATAATAGTGGTTAACATATAGATTATCTGGTAGCTGCACACTATAATCCTTATTAGTAGTTTTTCCATCAAAAGACAACGCCCACTTAACTCCGCGATTATTAAGCTCTTTTAGATAATCAAAAAACTCATCAAAATCGATTGTGGATAGATTATAATAACGGCCCTTTGTGTTAAAATACGGGGGATCAAGATAAATAAAGTCGCCTTCACTTGCTTCTTTTGTAGCCTCTTTATAATCACATGCTTTAAAGGTTACCATTTGTATACGACTCGACCAGTCTAAGATAATCTTTCTAAGGGTTTCTGGGTTAATTCCTTTCCTTGAGTAATGTAATGAATTGTTAAATTGACCATTACTGTTAAATCGAATTAATCCATTAACACATGTACGTGATAAAAATAACAAATTATACGGAGAGAATGAACTATTAAATTCATCTCTTATTTCATAATAGACCTGATAACCTTCCTCTTGCATCCTTTCCCATTGTTCACGATAATAATCTGCCAAACCAATAGGGTCTTTCTTGATAACATCCCATAATTTTATTAAAGGTTCACAAATATCTGAGCATATAGCGTTACTAGGATTCAAAGCATACATTATAGAACCGCCCCCTAAAAAGGGCTCGAAATATTTATTATGTTTTGGAATTTTATTAACTATTTCAAAAGCTTGACTGCGTTTGCTTCCACTCCATTTAATAACTGGCTTAATATTCATCTTCTTCTACCTCAACAATTAATTCATTTGGATCAGCTTCTAGAAACTCTGCTAATCTAACAAATGTAGTCTGCAACGGTGTTTTTCCATTGAGAAATTCGTATATTTTTGGTTTTGAAACCCCTGAGAGTCTTGAAAGCTCATTTATTGTTTTTATATTTTTATCAATCATGGTTTTCCTTATCTTTTTCTCATCAGCTATATACTTTTTCATTATTCTTCACCTTTGTTAATACTATCAAAAATATTCATTTGATTATTTAACATAGCATGTTCCAATCTTTTATGTGCAATATCTACATAATGAGGGTCAACTTCATACCCTACATAGTTTCGACCCAGTTCCTTAGCTGCTAAACATTCACTCCCAGCTCCTGAAAAGGGTGTTAGCATAATATCTCCTTCTCTTGATGAAAGTTGAATCATTCTTTTAAGAATCCTTAGAGGCTTTTGGGTAGGATGTTTCCCATATTCTAATTCACGTTTCTCTTTGTTATTAGATATATCCCATACAGTTCTCATCTGTTTTCCAGGCTGCTTTAAAGAATCGTAATCAAAATTACCATTTTTAGAATATTCATAGTCAAAATAATACTCACGCTTTTTACCGCCTTTATTACACCATAATATGGTTTCGTGGCTAGCAGTTAATCGCCTACCAGCTAAATTAGGAAAGGCATTACGCTTGTACCAAATAACTTCGTTAATAATTTCTATATTAAGAAGTTGACAAACTACATTTATAATTCCAATGTTGTGATATGTACCAAAAATCCACATAGAACCAGTTGGTTTTAGAATTCTTTGCGCTTCAGTTAGCCAAGTAATTGTAAAGGCAAAGTACTCCGATAAAGACATATTGTCCCAACTTTCCATAACCTTGTTCCAATTGCCACCCATGCCTGCAAGTTTTACACTATTATCCCATTTCCACTCGCCACCTTTTGATAAATTATAAGGCGGATCTGCTATAATCAAATCAACTATATTGTCTTTAAGGGTTTTCATTCCTTTTAAACAATCTTGATTGATAATAATATTTAACTCCATACATTTTACCTCCATTTAATCTTGTTGTAAGCATATCACTTCTTTATGTTATTGTCAATATATATTTACAAAAAAGAAATATATATTGACAATTTTACAAAATAGGACTTTTAATTACCTAAGGTAATGATTTTGTATCAATATTCATCTATTCTATCTCCACAACCCTACGAATTTATCTAATCTGTCAACTCAACTCTACGCACATTTTTGCAGTCGACTTGTTTCCTCAATAAATAAAAATAAGGATTTTCGAGGTTAAAAGTAACTGCCGAACAACTGGCAGAAAATCTTCCAATCTCGGAAACCCTTTATTTATCAGTGTTTTGAATAGCCTTATTTATCAATCCTTGACATCAATACCACGCACTCCACATGACTAGTCCCCGGAAACATATCCACAGGCTGAACCTCCAAAGCCTTATACCCATTCTCACTAAGGTACTTCAAATCCCTAGCAAGTGTTGAAGGGTTACATGATACATATACAACTTTCTTTGGTTGCATTTTTACTATAGTATCTAGTACTAATTCATCGCAGCCCTTTCTAGGTGGATCAAGTACAACTACATCAGCCTTTATTCCTTTGTCATATAGTTTTGGAAATATGTCCTCTGCTGTCCCATCATACAACTCTACATTCTCTATATTATTAAGCTTTGCATTCTCTCTAGCATCTTTAATAGCTTGTTCTACTACTTCTATTCCATATACCTTCTTAGCCTTCTTAGATAAGAATAGTGATATAGTTCCTATACCACAATATATATCAAATACAGTTTCATTTCCTTTTAGATCTGCATACTCAAGTGCTTTATTATATAGCACTTCTGTTTGAATAGGATTAACTTGAAAAAACGATTGTGGAGATATTTTAAATTTTAAATCCCCTATATAGTCTATTATCTTATCTTCTCCGTATATAGTTATATTCTTTTCTCCCATTACTAAATTTGTCTTTTTAGTATTTATATTTTGAACTATACTTTTTATATTTGGTATTTTACTTGTTAAAGTATCTATGAGTTCATCTTTATATGGTATTTTCTTAGTATTTGTAACTATTATAATCATAAGGTCATTTGTTCTAAATGATACTTTAGTTAGTATGTGTCTTATAACTCCCTTATTAGTTCTTTTATCATACCCTTTTACATCATACTTTTCCATGAATTCTTTTACTATTTCAATTACTTTATCATTTAATTCATGTTGTATTATACAACTTTTTGTATCTACTATTTCATGACTTCCTTTTTTATAGAATCCTATCATTGTTTTATCATTATATATTCCTACAGGAACTTGTCCTTTATTTCTATATCTAAAAGGACTATCCATTCCTATTGTAGGATGAACTACAGTATCCTCTAGTTTAGCAATTTTTCTTATATCATTAATAACTTTATTTGTCTTTATTTCTAATTGTTTATTATAGTCTAGTTCTTGAAACTGACATCCTCCACATAAATGTGATATCTTACATTTTGATTCTATTCTGTGTATTGAAGGTTCATATATATCTAGCATTTTTCCTTCAGCAAAGTTTTTCTTTACTTTAGTTATTTTTGCTTTTCCTTTATCTCCTACTATCCCGTCATTTATAAATATAGTGAATCCATCTATTTTTCCTACTCCAAGTCCCTCGTGACTCATATCTATTATTTCTATATCAACTACATCATCTTTCTTCACAGGTAAATCCATTTAAAGACTCCTTTCATTGAGCTTTCTTCATATTATATCTAGTAAATATATATCAGATATATAAATAAAATTAATAAAATATTATATATGTCACTATACAATAATTTAATATAATCTAATATGTTATATTTTTCAATGATAATGAGACATAATTTTATAATAGTATTTCTTAAATTATTTCAAAAAAAGAGCATACCTCATAGGTATGCCTAAATAGAATCAGTTTTCCCTTAATTTTTTGTGTCATACTATACATTTTATACCATATATGATAATTCTATACATGGCGTACTTTAATTTTAAGTTCAGATTATATCTATTATATATTCTACATAACTTTATTTCTACCTTTTAAAATAGAAACCTATTATATCTTTTTCTATTATTTTATCATAAAAAACTATTTTTATTTTATTTTTAGAAATAATATATCAATAAATATTGTTTTTTGCTACTAAAGTAAGTATATAATTACAATTAACTTTTATTAGATAACTTCTATTCGGTTATTTCAATACCTACCATTTTCATAAGATACCTTGCATTTGTAGTATACGAACGGCCTTCTCTTAACTTATAGTCAAAACCTATTTGACCATCGCTATAGCTTTCTGAAAAATGGTAGTTCTTTATTTTATCTCTATTTTCTAAATCACATAACTCAAAATCATGTGTTGACATTAATCCAATTACCCAATCCCGACTTAAATGTTTTATAACATTTTTAGCCCCAATAATTCTATCTTTAGAATTAGTACCTCTAAATATCTCATCAATAAGAAATATCATTGGTCGCCTTTTAGGTAAATGTTCAATTATCATTTTTATTCTAATAAGTTCAGCATAAAATGTTGATAAACCTTCGTTTAAATTATCGCTTATTCTCATAGATGTAAATATGTCCATAATAGAACACTTAAGGTCTTTAGAGCAAACAGGTGCTCCAGCATATGCCAAAATTAAGTTTACTCCTATTGTTCTAAGAAATGTAGTCTTACCAGACATATTTGAACCTGTTACAATAAAAATGTTGTTTTTTATGTTCACATCATTACATACACGACTTTCATCATCAATTAGTGGATGACCCATTTCTTCAGCAGAAAACATTGTGTTTTGTGTTGTGAATTTTGGGAAAGTCCATTTAGGATTTATTTGTAATAGTACTGCTAAACTAGAAACACTTTCAAATTCTGCTATTACTTCCGTCCACTTTCTTACTAATCGTCCATAGCTATCTTTCCATTTTTCTAAAGAAAACAAGCATCTATAATCCCACAGTAAAATAATATTTAAAATACCATAGAGAATAGCATTATATCTTAAATCAATCATATCAACAGTTTTGTTTAATTTTTTTATTGATTTAGAAGCTGATCCATCTTTACAAAATAAATCTGATTTTAATTTTTTTAAATAATTACTATTAAATTTCTCTTTTTCTATTAAAGCTAATATATTGGCATATGATTCTAAATCATTTTTAAACTTGTGTAACGAGTTTAGAATAGGCGATATCTTAAAAAAACCTATTATACAAACGACTATATGTAATATTGCAAAAAATAAGAGCAAATATGAAAACTGATACATTTTTAAACTTATTACTAGGAAAAATGTAAGTATCGTTATTATAGGTAATATATATATTATGCCTTTTATCCATTGTGTCTTTATAACTTTACTAGAATTCTCGTAATAATTTAACAATCCTGTCGGGTCTTGCATACTTTTTTCTCTGCATTGACCATAGTAATCCAGCTCTTGGCAAAAATCAATTTTTTCCGATAGTTCTTTTACTGCCTCTTGTCGCTCTAATATATCTTCAATATTTTTTTCTGGCTTCTTTAGTAATCTTATTAGCTTTTTCCTACCATAGAATGTATTTGTTGTATTTATCAATTGAAATAATGATTCCTTGCCAAATATATCTAAATCTTCTAAGTAAGGATAATCCGCATCTAAATTTTCTTCTCCACTATCACTAAAATCCACCCATTTATTATTCATTCTATCAATATATTTTTGATTAATAGCAATCATGCATTTTGCTCTCTTAAGTTTCGATGATATATTAGCATGTTTTATTATAAGAAATATAAATAATGCATATGAAGAAATCATACCGTAGGAAATATAAGGCGAACGTTCTACTTTTATGAAGACATAAGTAAGTGCTAATGCTAAAATTATAGTAACTAATCTCAAAGTACTAATAAAATCATACAATTTTTTGTATTTTGACTCTTTCTTTTCAAAATATTTTACACGTTTTAAAAATTTATTATTGATTGACATATACCCCTCCTTCTATATAGCTTTTATTAAATTATTTAATACACCATTAAAACAATAATAAACAAAAAAATATAGCAATAAATAAAACTAGGCTGGTAGTATAATTAAAAATTAACTTCTTTATGAATAATTCTATAAAATTTTTAGTTCTGATATTTTTTTATTTATATAGACTTATCATATTACTAAAAATTACATATATCAATACAATCCAATATAAATATTAACTTGTAATAAAAATTAGTTCTGATTCTAGTTAAAATAAAATTACCACCGTCTTAAAATTTATGGTGGTAATTTAGATTGAACAATAATATCTTTCCATTTTATAATAGACGTTAAATATTGTTTAGTCATATTTTGAAACTGAGTATTAAATTCATACTATATATATTTTACTTCCACCTTTTAAAATAGTAACCTACTGTACCTTTTCTTATCATGTTTGAAAATACTTTTTTTATTATTTTACCATAAAATCTTCTAGTAATAGGTAGAGCTAATGTAATTCCTACAATATCACTTATAATACCTGGAGTTATAAGTAAAGCACTACCTACTATAACACATAATCCATTGATAAGTTCAGTTCCTGGAATTCTACCTTCATTTAATTCTTGTTTTATCTTATATAGTATTAAGGTTCCTTCAGTTCTTGCTAAATAAGCCCCTGCAAGTCCAGTAACTAATACTATAGCAATTGTAGTTCTTATGTCTGTTACCTGTGCTAGTTTTATTAATAACGCTAGTTCTACTAATGGTACAATAGTAAAAACTAGTAACAGCTTAAATAACATCTTATATTTATTCCTCCTTGATATTTTGGTCTAATTTATCCCAAATATCTCTATACTTCTTTTTAAAGTTTACTGGCCTTAATTCTTTAGATACGAAAGCATGTATTGTATACCCTGTTGCTAAAAGTGATTCATCTTTTTTTCTCACTATTTCATATTCAAATTTTAGCTTTACAGAAGTCAATTCTTTTAACCTTGTTTTTATAATTAATTCATCATCATATTTAGCTGATATCTTATATTTACATCCTACATCTACTACTGGAACTAATATTTCTCTCATTTCTAGCTCTTTATATTCCATACCTAGTGTCCTAAAAAATTCAGTTCTTCCTATTTCAAACCATATAAAGTAGTTTGAATGATAGACTACTCCCATTTGATCTGTTTCTGCATATCTTACTCTAATTAAAGTTTCATTTATCATATCTTTTCCCCCTTGCGTTAACTTTAAAAGTATTTTATCAAATTTTTTAATAACAATATAACTTTATTATGTCTATAAAAGTCCAAGAATATCAAAAAACCTCTCTATCAATATGTGATAAAGAGGTTTCTTTTTATAATACTTTTGTTTCTCCTTTGTATACTACTCCTCTAACAGTATCTACTGTTACTATTTCTCCATCTTTTAATTCTTCAGTTGCTCCCTTTGCTCCTACGATAACTGGTTTTCCTAGGTTTAATCCTACTATTGCAGCATGTGAAGTAAGTCCGCCCTCTTCAGTAATCACTGCTCCTGCTTTTTCTATATATTTTGTTAACTCTTTATCTGTACTTATTGATACTAAAATATCTCCCTCTTCAAACTTATTTTGTAAGTCTTCTATATTTAAAGCTAAACAAACTTTTCCATTAGCAGATTTGTAACCTATGCCAGTTCCTTTTATTATAATTTCTCCTACTATATGAACTTTTATTAAGTTAGTACTTCCAGAAACTCCTACAGGTATTCCTGCTGTAATTACTACTAAATCTCCTTGTTTTACATATCCTTTTTCTAATGCACACTCAACTGATAGATCTATAAGATCATCTGTAGTATCTGCACTCTCTGATAGTATTGGATACACTCCCCAAACTATAGCTAATTTTCTCATTACGTCTTTTTTAGGAGTTGTAGCTACAATTGGTGATTTTGGTCTAAATTTTGAAATTGCTCTTGCCGTATATCCTGAAGAAGTTGGTGTTACTATAGCAGATGCTCCTAAGTCTTGAGCTGTTCCACAAGTAGCATGGCTTATTGCATTAGTTACTGTTGTATCTTTACCTATTGATTTACTTCTTAGAAGCTCCGAATAATTAATAGACTCTTCTATCTTTAATGCTATATTTGTCATAGTTTTAACTGCTTCTACAGGATATTTACCTATTGCAGCTTCTCCTGATAGCATGATAGAATCTGTTCCATCTAATATAGCATTAGCAACATCTGTAACCTCAGCCCTAGTTGGTCTTGGATTTCTTATCATAGAATCCAACATTTGAGTAGCTGTTATTACTGGCTTTCCTAATTCATTACATTTCTTTATTATCATTTTTTGAACTAAAGGTACTTCCTCAGCTGGTATCTCTACTCCTAAGTCTCCTCTAGCTACCATTATTCCATCGGAAAATTCTATTATTTCATCTATATTTTCTACACCCTCACGATTTTCTATTTTAGATATAATCTGAATATTATCTCCATCATTATCTTCTAGAACTTTTCTTATTGATATAACATCTGAAGCTTTTCTTATGAATGAAGCAGCTATAAAATCTACTTCATTTTTAATTCCAAATATTATATCTTCCACATCCTTATTTGTTGTTGAAGGAAGATTTATTTTTACTCCAGGTGCATTTACTCCCTTGTGATTTTTAACTGGACCACCATTTCTAACTATACATTTTATATCTGTATTATCTATAATTTCTTCTACTTCTAATTCTATTAGTCCATCATCAATTAATATCTTATCTCCTGCACTTATATCTTCTGGTAACCCTTCATATGTTATACTACATATGTTCTCATTTCCCATTATCTCTCTTGTAGTTAGTGTAAACTCTTGACCATCTTGTAGTTCCACACAGCCATTTTCAAAATCTCTAGTTCTTATCTCAGGTCCTTTTGTATCCAACATTATAGCTACTGGTAAGTCAAGCTTTTCTCTTACTTTTTTTATAGTATCTATTCTCGCCTGATGTTCTTCATGTTTTCCATGTGAAAAATTAAGTCGGGTTACATTCATTCCACTGACCATTAGTTTTTCTAATATTGATTCACTTTCTGATGCAGGTCCAATGGTACAAACTATTTTTGTTTTTTTCATATTCAAATCCACCTCTAAATTGAAAGTATTTTTGTTAGATTGTAAGTTGCATGATCAAAAACCTTTTCAATGCAAAGAGCTTCATCTATGTCCATATCTATTACTTTATTTTCTCTTATTCCTACTGTTCTTGATTTTGCACCTCTTAATAATAGTCCTACCGCTTTAGCTCCCATCTTACTAGCTATTATTCTATCCATAGCTGTAGGACTTCCTCCTCTTTGAAGATGACCTAATATAGTTACCCTAGTTTCTATGCCTGTATTTTTTTCTATATCATTACCTAACTCATATGGACTTCTTTTTCCTACTCCTTCTGCAAGCATAATTATACTATGTAGCTTTCCCCTATTTTTCCCTTGTATTAATTTTTTACATACATTTTCTATATTTAGTCCTTCTTCTGGAACTATAATACTTTCTGCACCTCCGGCAAGTCCTGCATGTAGCGCTATATCTCCACAATTTCTTCCCATAACTTCTATTATATTCGCTCTACCATGTGATGTTGAAGTATCTCTTATTTTACTTATTGCATCTAGAACTGTATTAATTGCTGTATCAAAACCAATAGTATATTCCGTATATCCTAAATCATTATCTATTGTTCCTGGTATTCCAATAGTAGGTATGCCTAAATCACTTAGTGATTGTGCTCCTTTAAGAGATCCATCTCCTCCAATAACTACTAAACCATCTATCTTAAACTTTTTTAACATATCAAGAGCTTTTTTCTTACCATCTTCTGTTTTGAATTCATCACTTCTCGCAGTTCTTAATATTGTTCCACCTTTATGTATTATATCTGCTACAGATGATAGATTCATTTCTTCTATATATCCATTTATGAGGCCCTTATAACCTTCTTTTATTCCCATTACTTCAGCTTTATTATATATCCCCGTTCTGACTACTGCTCTTATAGCCGCATTCATTCCTGGTGCATCTCCACCACTAGTTAATATTCCTATCTTTTTCATTAATATTACCTCCCATATTCTAGCTGGTCGAAATCTATCCCATTAATATAAAAAAATCATATATTTGTGTATATTTTAAATTTTAATAACCTAAATCTACTAGTACCTTATGTATTTCATAGGCTTCAAATTCTGGAGCCAATATGGTATATAATATTCCATTTGAGTCCTTTGAAAAAATCTTTAATTTAACTAAAAATCCCTCTTCTTCTAATCTTCTTTGAATAATTTTCGCTTCTTCTACTCCCTCTACTACATAAACAGCAGTCCACATAACTTAATTAACCCCCATGGCTAGATTTATTACTATATTATCAATTCATATATCGGCTCTATATTAATTATATATTATGAACAGTCTTAACATTTTAATCATATTATAACATATAGTACCAAAGTCTTCCTATAACTACTTTTATGGAGGTGATTTAAATGTTAGACTTTATAATTGATTTGCTTAAAAGCAGGGGAATAACATTAGATAATATTAATTTACTAGTTTCTATATTAAAGAAAGAAGAATATGTTCCTTATAGGTATAATGATGATATACTTAAAGTTCTATCGGTAAAAGAAATTCAAGATTTGATATCTTTAGGAGTAACCTTAGACATTTATTGTGAAAGTAATATACTGCCAGAGCTAATACAAGACTCCATTTCTAATGATTCTTTATTCTCTTTAGATAAGTCCCTAGCACTTAGCGTAGTCAATATATTTGGCCCTGAAGCAGTTATAAACTTTAGTTTTCTTCAAAAAGAAAAATCAAGCGATATAAAAAGTTTATTAAAAGAAGATAAAGTAAATACATTTTTAGATGATATACTTTGTGTTATTACTTCTGCTGTAGCTATAGGATTGTATTAACATACCTTAATACAATCCTTAGTTAAAATATTTTCAAGAGATTTAAATAATTCTTCATTTTTTACATCTATCCAATAATCTCTTTCTGCTACTATTGTACTTTTATTTTTTTCTATATATACATATACAGGTACAGATCCTCTATATTGGGTTAGTACCTTTTTTATTCTGTCTAATAATTCTGTAGGCTCATTTTTAGATATTTTTATATATAGTTTTTTCTTTTCTCCTTTTACCATAGGTTTTATACTTTCAGATATTATAGTCCTTGAGCCTTCTTCCTCACTTATACTTAATCTTCCACTTATTACAACTATACTATCTTCTACTAGATACTTATTATACTTTTCATATGTTTGAGGAAATACTATCACTTCAATAGATCCATACAAGTCTTCTAGTGTAATAAAGCACATCATATTGTTGTTCTTAGTTATTTTATTTTGCTTTTTACTAATTATTCCCCCTATAATTATACGACTACCATCTTTTAACTTTAAATCATGATGATTTACTTCTTCACTTTCATTTGCTTCATTTATTTCTATAGTTGTTGTACTAGATACTTCTCTTAGCTCTTTTTCATATGAAGATAATGGATGACCTGTTATATATATGCCTGTCATTTCTTTCTCCATAGCCAAGATAGTTTTCTCTGGAAATTCTTTTACATCTGGAAGACTATCTAAATTAAAGCTAGTATTATCAGACATATTCATACTATCAAATAGTGAAAACTGGCCTTGTACATTTCTTTTTCTATCTTGGTTAACTCCATCTATTACTTTTTCATAGACTGCAAGTAACTGAGCTCTTTTATACTTTAATGAATCAAATGCTCCTGATTTTATTAAACTTTCTACCATTCTTTTATTAAGAGCATTTGATTCAATTCTCTTACAAAAATCCATAAAGCTTTTATATTTTCCGTTTTCTTCTCTTTCTTTAACTATAGCATCTATAGCTGAATTTCCTACATTCTTTACAGCAGCAAGTCCAAATCTTATTTTTCCATTTGAAACTGTAAATTTACGATTACTCTCATTTATATCTGGTGGTAGAACTTCTATTCCAAGTCTCTTACATTCCTGTATATATAGCGAAACAGAATTTGTATTCCCCATAACGCTAGTTATAAGTGCTGCCATAAATTCAACTGGATAATAGCATTTAAGCCAAGCAGTTTGATAAGCTACGACTGCATATGCAGCTGAATGAGACTTATTAAATGCATACTTTGCAAAATCTATCATCTCGTCATAAATTTTATTTGCAACTTTTTCATCTACTCCATTTTTCATTGCACCCGGTATTTCCATTTCACCTTTTTCATTTGTCTTACCATATATAAAATGTTGTCTTTCTTGTTCCATTACATCCATTTTCTTTTTACCCATTGCTCTTCTAACCAAGTCAGAACGACCCATAGAGAATCCACCTATGTCTCTAACTATTTGCATAACTTGTTCTTGATACACCATACATCCATAAGTTACATTTAGTATAGGTTCTAACTTTTCATGTATATATTTTATAGCAGATGGATTGTTTTTGTTTTCTATATACCTAGGTATTTGACTCATAGGCCCAGGTCTATAAAGAGAATTCGCAGCAACTATATTTTCAAATCCTGTTGGTTTTAACTCTTTTAATACTTGTCTCATTCCAGCACTTTCAAATTGGAATATTCCCAATGTATCTCCTTTACTAAACATCTTATACACATTAGGATCGTCATAGTTTGAGTTTGAGAAATCTACTTTTATATCATAATTTTCTTCTACAAGTCTTATAGCATCTCTTATAACGGTGAGAGTTCTAAGACCTAAAAAGTCCATTTTTAATAGCCCAAGTTCTTCAAGTTCTGTCATTGTAAACTGTGTAGTTATACAATCATTATTCCTTGACAGTGGAACATATTCAGTTACAGGTTTCTTTGATATTACAACACCAGCAGCATGTGTAGATGTATGTCTAGGTAATCCTTCTACAGCTTTTGCTAGATCTATAAGTTCTCTTACTTTTTCATCTGAATCATATATATCTTTTAACGCTTTATTCATCTCTAAGGCTTTTTCTATAGTCATTCCAAGTTCAATAGGTATTTGCTTTGATATACTGTCTACTTCCCCATAAGGCATGTTTATAGCTCTTCCTACATCTCTTATAGACCCTCTCGCTGCCATTGTACCAAATGTAGCGATTTGAGCTACTCTATCTTTGCCATATTTTCTTACTACATAATCTATAACTTCTTCTCTTCTTTCATAGCAAAAATCTATATCAATATCAGGCATACTAACTCTTTCTGGATTTAAAAATCTTTCAAAAAGTAATCCATATTTAAGAGGATCTATATCTATAATTCCTAACACATAAGACACTATACTTCCAGCTGCTGATCCTCTACCTGGTCCAACCATTATTCCGTTATCTTTTGCATATTTTATAAAATCCCACACTATTAAAAAATAATCAATATATCCCATATTTTCTATAGTATTTATTTCAAACTCTAGTCTCTCTTTTATTTCATCAGTTATAACTTCATATCTTCTTTTTAATCCTTCATAACAAAGTTCTCTAAAATACTGAGAATTAGTATATCCTTCTGGTAGTTCATATTCTGGTAAATGTAGTGTTTCAAAGTCTAGCTTTACATTGCATCTCTCTGCTATTTTCACAGTATTTTCAATAGCTTCATCTATATTTGGAAATAAGCTCTTCATCTCATCATAGGATTTTAAATAGAATTCATCCGTAGGAAACTTCATTCTATTTTCTTCCTCAACAGTTCTTCCCGTTTGAATACAAAGAAGTACATCATGTACTTTTGCATCCTCTTTATTTATATAGTGAATATCATTGGTTGCTACAAGTGGTATATTAGTTTCACGACTTAGCTTTATTAAATGTTGATTAACTAGTTTTTGTTCTTTCATTCCATGATCTTGTAGTTCTAAATAGAAGTTATCTTGTCCAAATATATCATTATATATATTTGATATTTTTTTAGCTTCATTATACTCTCCATTTAATAAATGGTGTTGAACCTCTCCACCTAAACAAGCACTTAATGCTATTATCCCTTTACTATACTTTCTTAGCAGAGAATGATCCACTCTAGGCTTATAGTAGAATCCTCTCACATATCCTTCCGATACTATCTTCATTAAATTTGCATATCCTTCTTGGTTTTCAGCTAGTAACACCAAGTGGAATTGACCTCTTTCTCTGTTTAAATCTTTCTCTGTATAATTTCCTTTAGTAACATATACTTCACATCCAAGAATAGGCTTTATGCCTTTCTTAACTGCTTCTTTATAAAAATCTATTACACCAAACATACATCCATGATCTGTTATAGCTATGCTATCCATACCTAATTCTTTTACTTTGTCTATAAGTTTACTTATTCGTGCTGATCCATCTAAAAGACTATATGCAGTATGGACATGAAGGTGTACAAATTTACTTTTTAAAGAGTTCTCCATTTTATTCACATCCTTTGTATTTTATTAAAATACAAACAAAAAAAGATAGTAGAAATCCGCTATCTTAATTATATCAAAGTTTTATATTAAATTACCCAATAATTAAATACTAATTCAAATTTAAATTATCTTAATATATTATTCTTCTATACTTTTATTCTGAACTACTTGTTTTACGCATATTAACACTTTTTTTAAAGATAATAACATTATTGTAATAGTTCCCGTCAAACCAGAGATTCTGATTATATTTTCTAAAAGTATTCTATTGTGTTTTATGCTATCTTTAATCATAGCTAACCATGGAAATAAACATATAAAGCTATATAGTAAAAACATCGTTAAAATAATCGTTTGTAATATACTATTTATTCTTATACGTCTTAAATATAATATAGAAGCTATAATTATTGACATAGAAAATACTAAAAACATAGAAAATTCATATGTACTTATTTTAACGGGTATATCCTCTCCTGTAAATATAGCCCATATAATTTGAATAAACATACTAAAACATATAAAAACTAATAAAGATATATTTAAAGAGTATTTGAAAGCTCTTCTAAGTTTATTACCCATAACTCAATATCTCCTTTCTTATAGTAATCAGTATTCTATATTAAATGATTATTCGTTTTACACTATAATCATATATTTCATTAATACAAGTAGGCATATTAAAAAAGCTCCTGATGTAAATGATATTATTGGAAATATATCAAATCTATATTCATCAGAGTTACTAAAATGTAGTATAAATACAACCATTATGCATATTATTGATGGTAATAAAAGATTAACTAGAAGAAATTAAAATACTATAATTTCTCCAAAAACTACAGTGGATAAAGTTATTAGTGGAAATTTCTTATCTTTATTTTGTCGAAAATATTTCCAAGAAAATAAAATTCCCACCATAGAAAAAATCAGCCATACTAAATGAAATACTATATCTGAAAATTGAAATAATTTATTATTCAAAAACAAAGATAATAAAATTAATTGTAATGCTATACCTATAATTACACCAATGGGGACAATTTTTTTCACTCTATTCACCCTAAGATTTATTGTATTTAATTTCTTTTCTAATTTAATAATACATAATTTTATGTTAATATTCAACAAAATATGTAATTTTTATATTATTTTGTAAATAACATGTAACATATATTTTATATTAATTAATTTTCAGAACTTATAGTTCTATAAAATCTCAAATAAAATTTCATCTATCATTATATTAAATAGTTTCATCAATATCTATATTCTCCATATTCTGTTTCTTTTCCTTCATTATGTTAAATTTGGTTAATCTTTTTACTATAAATTATTCTACAAAGATTTCAATCCTCATAGAAGAACTTTTTGTTCTTTTATGTAAAGTCGAACTTTTTGTTATATAATTGTATTATAATTTTTAATATGAGGATGGTGATATTTTGTTTGGTAAAAGATTAAGGATGTTAAGAGAGGACGCTAAGTTAACTCAAAAAGAACTATCCAAAGTATTAGGAATTACTGATAGATCTGTTGGTTATTATGAAACTGATGAGAGGACTCCTCCGCCTGATATTTTAGAAAAGCTAGCTGATTATTTTGATACTTCAGTTGACTATTTATTAGGAAGATCTGATATAAAAAATATATATAAGGCTACTTCCTGTAACTTATCTCATAAAAATCTTAGCAAAGATAATCAGTTATTAAATGAAAGTTTTATTTGTTATGGTAAAAAAACAGGTATAAAACAATCTCTACTTAATGACATCAAAAACTTAAGTGACGATAGTAAGAAAGCACTAGAGGAATATGTCAAACTTTTAAAACTTAAGGATAAGTTTGATAGTAACAACTTTTAGGATTACGCTATGCTAAGTATATATAGACTTATATGTACTATTCTATGACATATAAGTCTATATATACTTTCGCATTAGAATTATCTTTATTAGCTCCTAATATTATAAGTATAATTCCTGCTCTACCAGTTTTGATAGCTATATTTTTATTATTAAATATTTTTTCATCGTCCTGTAATATCATTTCAAAGTTTAAAGTTGTACTAACTTTTCTTCCACTTCTTAAATATATGTATTTCTTCAGCTCTTTCAACTTAGGTATTTCTTCTCCAATTCTTAGTATTATTTCAGGTACACTTATTAATATCTGATCTTGAGGATTATCAAGAGAATCATATATAAAGTTATTAGCTACAGAATTCATATGTTCTGTATCACTTCTATATCCTATAAGTTGATTTGAGTATAATAATACAATTGGCAAGTTATTATCCTTGTTTAGTTCTATAATTTCATTTGGTATCTTTCCTGTTAGTTTATTGTTTTCTAAGTTTAAGTATTCAATATAAGATAATTGTCCTAATTCTTTTGGTATCTCTCCTACTAAATCATTATTTGATAAGTTTAATATTTTAAGTTTTTCCAATTTGCCTAATTCTTTTGGTATTTTTCCTGTCAAATTATTATTTGATAAATCTAATACTTTAAGATTACTTAAATTACCTAGTTCTTTCGGTATTTTTCCTGTTAATCCATTATTATTTAGCCTTAAAACTTCTATGTTTTCTAGTTTACCTAACTCTTTTGAAATATTTCCTATTAGGTTATTATATGATAAATCTAATATTCTAAGGTTATTTAAGTCACTTAATTCTTTTGGTATTTTCCCTTTTAGTCTATTATTATTTAAACTTAAATTCTCTATATCTAGAAGGTTTCCTAGTTCTTTTGGAATAATTCCTGTTAAATAGTTATTTGAAAAGTCTAGCGTTTTAAGTTTTCTTAGGTTACTTACTTGTATTGGCATATTTCCTTTAAATTCGTTATTATTTAGCTTTAGGACTTCTATATTTAAAAATTTATCTAATCCTTTTAATATTTGTCCCGATAACTTATTATGTGATAAGTATAGAAACTTAATCTTTTTTAATCTTCTAATTTCTTCTGGTATTTCTCCTACAAGCTCATTTTCTGATAAATTTAAAAATATAAGATCCGATAATTTTTCTATTTTTTCTGGAATTTTCCCATGTATTTTATTTTGAGATAAATTAAGTATCTTAAGAGAATATAACTTTTCTAGTTCATTAGGAAAATTTTTTAATTCGTAATTTGATAAATTTAGCTCTCTAAAAGAAAGAAAATTCTTTATTAACTTAGATACTCCATGTATATTAAGGTTATTTTTTACGCATATTTTCATAAAATACCTTAATTCATTCTCCTCTATTTCATTAACATCAAATTTCCATGTTTTCTTTAACAAATCATTTATGAATCTTAATTCTAGCTTTTGATTACTAGTTTTATAATTAAATGTTTTTACATCAAAATATTTGTGAATATTATTGTAATCCATTTTTATCACCTTTTATCATTCTAGATATTATTAAATAACCTTTATTATGACAGTAGTCGTCATACTTCATAAACATATACTATGTTTTTATTTGATTATTATAGTTTTAATAACTTATACTTTTTCATAAAATGCTTTTATAATATAAAAAATTAATTAAAGCATAACAAAATAAAAACACAAATCACTCACAAGATTTTTAAATCTTATTTACTAAGAGCTTTTCAATACATATTAAGTTATATATCTAGAATAATATTCGGTATTATTATCATCATTAATTTAAAATTATAAAGAAATTAAAATTTCCATAAAAATCTTAGAGATATTTATGGTTAATAGAAATAAATATATTATTGTTTTATATACTCCTTACTCATATATGATATTGGTAATTATATTTAAAAAACTATATTATGTTCTTTATCTTAGAAATAATTAATATAAAAATCTTATGTTATTTATTATGTTGTTTAATAAGGCACACAAAATACCTCTATTAAATTACTATTTAATAAATTATAATTTAAAATATTTTAGAAAATAATAGATTATCAAACTTAGCAACTATAAATTCTAATGTATTACAGTTTTATTGTACTTGATTGAAAAACTTGTAAATAAAGCTAATATATGATTCAATACAAATTTATTAATAAACAGTTATTTATTTTCGTTAAATATAAACATATAGTTTAATCATTCTTTCACACTTCCACTTTTTAATAGAGATCCTTATTATATATGACCTTATTTCTCAAAATAATAACATCTTTCTATATATATTTGCATCAAATTGCAAAAAATAACAAAAAGAATACATTAAATGCATTCTTTTCTTATCTTTACGAGCTAATCTTATACTTAATATAATCTATCTATAAATCGGTAATACCTTAAATAGCTATCTATATTAAAATAGAAATCATCATAAAACAATTAATGTTTATAATAATTCTTTTATTTATCATAAACTAAAGTGTACAAAATAAAGAACTTTTTTACAAATACTTTATAAAAACCTAATAAGATAAAGTATTCTCATAGACAGGATATAAAAATAAGCAAAATTATATTAATAATATGTAAAAATTATAGAATTGAAATATTTATAAAATATAAAGATTTGAAATAGTTTAAAAAAATTAGAGAAAATGCTCTATTTGTCCAGAGATATATCCTAAAACGATAGATTTTTAAAAATGAATTTTAATATCAAATTAAAAATCGTGTAGTAATATTTTATGTAGAGAAAAATAGAGCCCTTATTTACCAGATTTAATCTGGTTATATTTATTACATGGAAGTGATTAATGATTAGTTAATTAATATATTTTTTAGTAAACTTTGCAATATGTCATAAAGCTTAAATCAACTTATTCTTCAAGCTTGTAATAATGATTTTTGGAAAACAAACATGAGTTTTTATCGTCAAATATTATAATTCTGTTTTTCTTATCTATCTCTTTTATCTTTCTCTTATTTACTATAAATGACTTATGGCATCTTACAAATTCCTCTGGTAGTTCACTTAAAGAATTTTTTAATGTACCATAAAATAAATACTCATCGTTTTCTAATCTTAATTTTATTTTATGCTTATATCCAATAGACTCAAAATAAAGAATATTATTACATAATACCTTTATCTTTTTATTTCTAGTGTTAACGTAAAAAACATCTCGAACATTACTGTTTATATAATTGTTATATATCTCCTTACATTTTAGCAAAGACTTCTTCATTCTTAATTCTATATCATCTAAACCTCTTACAATAAAGTCTAAAGGATATATATGACTATGTAAAATTTCTAATATAAGTTCTGATCTACTTGATATAAATATAATACTAGATTGATAATCTATTTTTCTTATATTAATAGCACTCCTTATTCCTTTTAATTGTCCTTTGTTATCTTGAACATTTAGTATATATACACCATATTGATTATTATTTTTGGCATGATCTACTAGTTCTTCTGGATGCGTAGTTAAGATATCTACTTTGAAATCACAATCTAATTTCATCTCAAAAAGTATTTTATCTATTATTAATTCTGTTTCTTTAACCCTTTGTTGATTTATGCCACATATACCAATCTTTATCATGTATTAGACACCTCCAATAATTAATATTAAATAGCTTGTTAGATAATAAATAACTAACTATCTCTTAAATATAAATAACTGTTTATTTTAAAAATTTAACTAGATAGTTATATTAGCTTTATCTACAAGCTTTTCAATTAAATATAATAAGGTTGTCTATAATACATGAAAATTTATAGTTGTTAATTTTGTACAGTTTATTATTTTCTATAATAAGTTCGTCTTATACCTCTAATAATTCTAAGTTTTATGTTATTAACATAATATATAAGTTTTTAAAAATCAAATTGTTCTATTCTTCAATCAATGGTATTAAAAGATAGTATACATTAAATATATTATAAACACAATAAGTCTTTATTTAGTCTTAATATCGCATTTAAATTTAATTATAAAGTTATACAAAACAAATAACTAACATTCTTTTAGTACCCATAATTTATCTATATATTCGTCATATATAACTTTACTTATATATACTAATAAATAAAGAAAGATAGTGAATCTCACTATCTTTCTTTATAAGTACTATTTTAAATTTTCTAGAAACTCTGTAATTCCCTTTAGTGCATCTTCTTCATCATATCCGCTCGCAATTATTTTTATCTCTTCACCCTGATACACTCCAAGAGCCATTATGCCCATTATACTTTTAGCATTTACTTTATTATCACCTTTTTCTATATATATATCACTCTTATATTTACCACATGCTTGGACGAATAAAGCCGCCGGCCTAGCATGGAGTCCTAGTTCATTATTTATTGTAATAGTCTTTTCTACCAATACTTTACTTCCTCCCTTCTTTTATCTTTTCAGCTATTTGTTCTAACTTTCTTAATCTATGATTGACTCCTGATTTTCCTACAGGAGGGTTTAACATCATTCCTAGTTCTTTTAAACTAGCTTCTCTATGTTCTAATCTTAATCTTGCTATATCTATTAAATTACTAGGTAAATTATTTATTCCTATAGTCGTATCTATATATTCTATGTTTTCAATCTGTCTTATGGAAGCATTTATAGTTTTAGCCAAATTAGCGGTTTCACAATTAACTATTCTATTAACATTATTTCTAACTTCTTTTAATATCCTTATATCTTCTAATCTTAATAGTGCTGAATATGCTCCTATAATATTAAGTAGATCAACTATCTGTTCACCTTCCTTTAGATAAACTACATAATTGTCTTTTCTAGTAACTATTTTAGAATTAAGTCCAAATGAGTTTATTAATTTAGACAAATCTTTACTGTGATCTTGACTATGCGTAACAAACTCAAGATGATAGGTCTTTTCTGGATTACTTATTGAACCTCCTCCTAAAAAAGCACCCCTTATGTATGACCTCTTGCAACATCTATTTTTAACAATATCTTTAGGTATTTTATAGCTAATTGTATAGTGATCATTGTTATTTTGTTTAAGTATCCCTGTATCTATCAATATTTGTTGAGAATTATTTAAATAATCTACTAATATCAAATAGTTGTTATTTTTTTTCAATTGCTTATTCTTTCTGACCATAACTTCAGTCTGTATATTGTATAAATTTTTTAGCAAAGTGAAGATTCTTCTTGCTATAGCAGCATTTTCTGTTGAAACTTTTATGTTAACTTTCCCAACTCCACTTATTTGAATTGATCCACTCATACGAATAAGTGCAGCTAGCTCAGCTAACAAACAGCATTTATCTTCAACCTGCATTCTTGATAATTCATTTTTTGTAATTGATGAAAAAGAAGACATATTCATCTACCCCTTTTTTATCGTTAGCCACAGAAGTAAAAGTGTAAATGTTTTCTATTTATGTCACAAAGAAAAAATATCTATTTATAGAGGGCAAAATATATTCTACAACTCTTTTATAGCTTTTGCAATTATCTTTTTTTCGTCATCATATTTAGCAAGCTGAGTTGCTCTATTCATGTGAACAAATCTTGCTTCAATGAATCCTTCTTTTCTTTGAGGTATACACACCATACTTCTTGCTCTCATTAGAAACCAGTGTACAGTCTTATTAACTATTTCATTTTCTTCTCTCGAATTCCTAAAACTATAGTGTATTTTACCTAAGTATTTTATAACACTAGCTTTTACCCCACCTTCTTCAAATACTTCTCTAGTAGCCGCCTTTACTATTTCTTCATTGTCCTCTATTTTTCCTTTAGGTAAAACCCAATCTCCATTATATTTTTTTAAAAGAAGAATAGCATTTCCGAATACAACAATCCCTCCTGCACTAATTTCTTGTCTCACTTTTCCACACTCCCATTAGTTAAGTTATACATTAGTAAAAAGTACATAAGTTCATACATTAAAGTTATCATATAAGGTAAAATGTTGCAACTGTTAGCTTCCAAAGTAGTATAAAAACAATTTACCCCTTATTTCAAAATATTATTACTTATATATATTACGTATTTTATTATTTGGGTAATATATAATTAAATGATAAATAGAAATTCAAACTTTATATTCGTTAACTTTCATGATTATTTTAAAAAAATAGTTTATAATATATTTTATATTAAATTTCTTGTTTTTATTTTAAATAAATATTATACTAATAAATTGTGGTCTAATTTTTATCTTTATTTCAGCGAAATTCTTGACTAATATAGTATATTAACTTATTAATAGTATATTAATTTTTAAATGGAGGTTTATATGAGCGAGAAAATAGTTCCGGTTGTATCAAGTTATTTAAGAAAACACATGATTTATGTACCATCAGTAATAGAAAAAGCTTCCGGTATTAGGGTCAATGGAAAACTTATTCGTTCTTTAGTTTTCTCAACAGATGTTGCAATTATTAGAAACATAAATGCAGATGCTGTTATAGCTGTATATCCGTTTACGCCTCAACTTATCATTACTCAAGCACTAATGACAGCTGCAGATCTCCCTGTCTTTTGTGGAGTAGGTGGAGGTCTTACTACTGGAAAAAGAACTATAAACTTAGCTCTTCATGCAGAGTTTCAAGGTTCTTTAGGAGTAGTTGTAAACTCTCCAACATCTAATGAAGTTATAAATGAATTATCTAACACAATAGATATTCCTATAGTAGTTACTGTAGCTTCTGAAAAAACGGATATTAACTCTAGACTTCAAGCAGGTGCAAACATCCTTAATGTATCTGGAGGTCCTAGAACAGCTGAAATCGTAAAGGTTATAAGAAAAAACTATCCAGATGTTCCTATAATTGCCACAGGCGGACCAACAGATGATACTATATTAGCTACTATAGATGCTGGTGCAAATGCGATCACGTATACACCACCTTCATCAGCAGAACTATTTGGTGGTCTAATGAATAAGTATAGATCTCTTGAGGATTAAAAATAAACTGAAGGAATAATAGATCCTTCAGTTTACTATACTTTTCATTATATTTTGAATCTTTTATTCAGAACCAAATTTGTTATTATTTCACTAAGCTTTTTAGCATCGTGTCTTATATAGTTTTTTTTCACGTCTACAAGATTATCTTTTATCACTCCTATACCTCTTGATAAAAGCTCTTCCTCTTCTTCATCTGTTATAATCACAGGTTTTGCTCCATCTTCATGATATTTTATAAGTGTATAAGGTGGTATTCTTTCTATATTAGTTATCACATAGTCTATAATACTTTTTTTAGTATGCTTAGAAATAGCATCTATATGATCAACCACTCCATAATTATCTGTTTCTCCGGGCTGAGTCATGACATTTGTTATATATACTTTTATAGCTTGCGACTTTTCTATTTCTTTGACTAAATCATTTATTAACAAATTGGGTATAACACTCGTATATAAACTTCCTGGTCCTAATACGACACAGTCTGCTTCTCTTATTACATCTAGTGCTTCTTCTAAAGGCCTCAATTTTCTTGGTTTAATAAATACATGATCTATTTCACTATCGGCCTCTTTACTTTTAACAGGTATATTAGATTCACCCTCTATAACTTTACCGTTCTTCAACTTAGCGTACAACTTTACACTTTCTGTAGTCATTGGTAAAACTCTACCTGTAACAGCTAGAACATTACTTATTTCCTTTATGGCAACTTCAAAATTACCATATATTTCATTCATCGCAGCTATAAAAAGATTCCCAAAACTTTGTCCTTTAAGACTTCCTTCTTTAAATCTATATTGTAAAATTTTTTCCATAGTTGGCTCTGTATTTGCTAGCGCTACAAGACAACTTCTTATATCTCCTGGTGGAAGCATTCCTAAATCTTCTCTTAAAATTCCAGAACCTCCACCATCATCTGCTACTGTAACTATAGCAGTTATATTCGACGTGTACTCTTTTAATCCTCTTAACAATACAGATAATCCTGTACCGCCTCCTATAACAACTATTTTAGGTCCTTTATTTAATATTTTTTCCTTATAAAGTAGCTTATTAATAGTTTCTTTATCTAGTGCATTATATCCTTTATAGTTACATACAACTTTCAATATAGATTGAATAGATTTTTTTATACTAAATACTATTAAGATTACTCCTACTATTATTAAACATGTTATTATAATCCAGTTTTGAACTAGATTAAAAACAGTTTTATAAAATATCGTTGAAAGACCAAATGAAAAACTTATTATACCTATAAGTCCTAAGAAAATCCATCTCTTTATACCTAGACCTGGCTTTATCCATTTCATAAAACTCATATTTTTTCTCCTTTAAATCCCCTTATAACTTATGCAATCCCTGTGATTAGGAATCACCCTATATCCACTATCTCTTAGGTGTTCATATAATACATTTGCAATTGTAACTGATCTATGTTTCCCACCTGTGCATCCAACAGCTACTACTAATTGACTCTTTCCTTCTTTAATATAGAATGGTATCAAAAAATCTATCATATCTGTAAGCTTATTTACAAATGTTTTAGTTTGTTCCCATTCCATTACATAATCTCTAACTTCCTTATCATTACCAGTAAACTCTCTTAATTCAGGAATGTAGAAAGGATTTGGTAAAAATCTCACATCAAATACAAGGTCGGCATCAAGGGGTATTCCCTTCTTGAATCCAAAAGATACTATAGATATTGTTAAATTCTTTCCTTCTTTTCCTTCTAAAAAAATACGCGTTATCTCTTCTTTAAGCATAGCTATTGTAAAGTTTGAAGTATCTATTATATAATCTGCCTTCTTTTTAACTTCATCTAATACTTCTCTCTCTTTTTCTATTCCATCTAGTATCCTTCCGTCTAAACTTAATGGATGGGGCCTTCTTAATTCTTTAAATCTTTTTACGAGTATCTTATCTGAAGCTTCCAAAAATAATATTTTATACTCGAACCCTAGCTTGTCTATAGCATCTAGGCTACTAAACAAGTCATTTAAGAAGTTTCCTTTTCTTGTATTAATAACTAATGCTACATTACTCATCTTATCTTTAGATTGAAGATAAAGCTCAGCGAAATCAGGTAACAATGCAGGTGGTAAATTTCCCATACAATAAAATCCACTGTCTTCTAATATTTTTAATGACTGACTTTTACCCGCTCCTGAAAGCCCTGTAATTATAATGAATTTCATATTAAAAAGTTGCCCCCTTTCTTAATTTATTTATCTTATAACATTTGTTATTCTCTCAGGACTAAGACCTGCTTCAATAGCTCTTTCTATTCCTTTATCCACTTTGCCAATGTCTTTTGGACTGTGAGCATCACTATTTATCATAAATTTCACATCTTCCTCCATAGCTACTTTTATATAGTCTACTGTAAGAAATCCATGACTTGCATTAATTTCTAAAGCTGTATCTCTTTTAGCAGCAGCTCTTGCTAATTCTCTAGTATTAATGTCTACCTTTGCTCCTGGATGAGTAATTAAGTTGATATCATAATTATTTATAGCTTTTATTAAAGCTTCTGTATTTAGTCTTCTAGCCTTTTCTGCTTTAGATTTTGAATACTTAGCCATGCGATTTAAGAGAAATATTCTATAAGCATCTTTTATTGTTTTAGGCATAGCACCAAAATGAAATCCTACTAACAATATATCTAATAGATCCATAATTTTATCATCTACATCTATATAACCTGAATAGCTAATAATATTAGCCTCTACTCCCATAAGTATTTTTATATCTTTATATTCCTCATTTAAACGATCTATTTCTTCTCTCATCTTTTTAAAGTTTTCTTTTTTTACCCCAAATCCTATATGAGCTGGTCCATGATCACAAATAGCTATTTCTCTTAGTCCCTTTGATATTGCACTTTCTACATTCTCTCTAATAGTTCCAGTTCCATGACTATAGACAGTATGTGTGTGGTAATCCCCAAATATTTTCATTTGTATCACCTACTTTTTTATTGTTCTCCTATTATTTTAACCTCTGTTTCTAATTGTACTCCAAATTTATCTTTTACTGTTTTTTGTACAGTTCTTATTAAGTTGATAACATCACTACTAGTAGCATTTCCTAAGTTAACTATAAATCCACAATGTTGATCCGATACTTGTGCATCTCCATGTCTAAGTCCTCTTAGTCCAGAATCCTCTATTAATTTTCCTGCAAAGTATCCTTCAGGTCTTTTAAACGTACTCCCTGCACTTGGCAAATGTAGTGGCTGTTTTGTAGTTCTTTTTTTATTTAATTCTTTCATATATTCATTTATTTTATCATAATCTTCTTCTTTAAGAGTGATTTCTCCCTCCACTACTATTAACCTTTCTTTTTGTACTATACTCTGTCTATACCCAAAATTCATTTCACTATTAGTAAATTCTACAATATTTCCGTCCAAATCTATACATTTTACTTTAGATATTACATCTTTCATTTCTCCACCATAAGCTCCTGCATTCATGGCTACTGCGCCTCCTAGAGATCCTGGTATTCCACTCGCGAACTCTAATCCTCCTAATGAATGTTTTAAAGCCATTTTTGATACTACAGAAAGAAGTGCTCCACTCTGAGCAATTATTTTGTTATCCTCTACCTTTACTTCATTTAAATTCTCCGCTATTTTTATTATTACTCCTCTTATCCCTTTATCTGTAATTAGTAAGTTACTTCCATTTCCCATAACCATATATTCAATATCATTTTCTTTACAAGCTTTTATAGAAGATGAAACTTCTTCAAGGCTTCCTGGCATAACTAATATATCTACCGGTCCACCGATTTTAAATGATGTATGATTTTTCATAGGTTCATCTATTAAAACTGTTCCATTAGTTATTATATTTTTAAATAAATCATATATTTCTTGCTTCTTCACAATATCAACTCCTATGTTATAGTCTGTTTAATCTCTATCATATAATTATATATTATAATAATCAAAAATAATCCTTTAATGGCTAATATATAGATATAATTAAGTATTTATCATATATCACATCGTATTAAAATATCATATATTTTATTTAACATATATGATACTGCTTTATGTTATCATATTTTAGACATATTTATAATACATTTATTTATCCAATATATAGATAAAATTAAGTGTTAATCAATCTCTTACCGTTTCAAGATATGATATATTTTTCTACTATATAATTTTCACTTATAATAAATATAATCTTTTAATTGTTAATATACAAGCATAATTGAGCACGTATCCATACCTTAGATTATATTAGAATACGATAATGCTATTAACATGTGAGATACTATTTTATATTATCATATTTTAAGATAATCTTTTAGCAATTTAATTTCGTTAACTTATAAGTAGAGTTAAGTATTAGTTTCATATCTGATAGTTTTAGAATATGATACATTTTCCTTAAACTCTATCATATAATCATACTTATGTTATTTGCCCTATATCATAGTTAAGTATATCTTTTTTTAATATAATAAACAATACTTTATAAGTACATAAAGTATTCAGGATAAGATATTTACTAATTATTCATTAATTGAGTAATTTGTTTATTTGCCTCTTTTAAAGCTTCTTCTGCACTTTTTTCTCCTATTATTGAAAGTCTTATTTGATTTTGGAGTATTCTATCTACTTCTTTCCATTTAGCATGCTTTGGTACTGTTTGAGTATATGATAAGATATCCTCCATTTTTTTCATTTTTTCATTATTAGCATACATATCTTCTATTGTACTTTTTACCGTAAATACTCCCATTTTTTCTAAATCTTTTTGAGTTTCATCTTCAATCAAGAATTTTAAGAACTTAATAATCATATTTAACTTTTCTTTATCTTTCTGTTTAAATACTCCAAAAGCACTTACGCTATTATTTAAAGAAACTGGAAGTTTTTTATCTCCTATAGGATAATTTACAATATCATATTCAAACCCCTCACCACTTCTATTTAGTTCATCAAGAACCTTTACAGCCCAAGACCCAGCTATGTAAGAAGCTACCTTTTTATCCTTGCAAAACATATCCCATGCTTTATTTTCGTTACTAACTCCAAAATCTTCTGGAGTAACTTTATATTTGTTTTTTAAATCTACCACTTTATTAAGTCCACTAACTGCTTTTTCTCCGTTAAATATGTATTCATCATTATCTTCTTTTATTATCTCTGCTCCATCGCTAAGTATAAGTCCCCATATATTATAATAATTTGGTTTTACAAATGAATGAAAACCATATTGATCTATTTTCCCATCATTATCAGAATCATATGTTAACTTTTTCATTTTTTTTACGAATTCTTCATATGTCCAATTTCCATCTACTGGAGGTTCAACTTGTTTTTCTTTAAATAAATCGAGATTTATATACATACCATAAGTAGTCATCATAAATGGTACTCCCCACATTTTGTCATTATACATTACTGACTTTAATGCTTGATATTTAAATTCTTTTTTATCTGATTCATCAAAATATTGATCAAGGGGCTCTAATACTTTATCATTCATATATATATAATCAGTACCTATAGGAGCTATATCTGGTACATTTCCTGTTTCTAATGCAACTTCTAACTTTATAGGTCCTTTGTCCCAATCTATAGGTTGAAGTTCTATATATACTCCTGGATTTTCCGCTTCAAATTTTTTGATTTTCTCTTGCATCCATCCATATCTACTTCCTGTTGTAACATCTAACCGTGGAAAATCCCATAGTTTTATAACTCCTCTCCAATTTGAATCTTCATCTTCTATTTTTGTATCTTCAACACCATTGTCTATGCTAAAAAACAAAGCATATATAGGCCAACAAATAATAAATATAATTAAAATAATAGATATTATTTTTTTTATCTTCTTTTTCATGTATCCCCCTCCTACAAATATACATATTATTTTTTCGTATTAATTATGTTAGATACGCTTACTTTTTTAACTTAATTATGTATTCTCTTATCATAGAAAATAGCTAATTAAATATTTTGATGAGGAGGATAATATGAATCTTAGTTAGTCATTTAAATAAAAAAAATCCTCAGTAGATTTATATCATGAGGATATGAAAGAACTTACAATATTATTTTTATAGGTTGTTTTATTATTTGTATTTAAATAATACAACTTTCTATTATTATTTAAATACAACTTATGATATTTGCCTTTCGAATTATAATATATCTTAATATGCATATTCATACATTTTAATTTCTACTTTTATTATCTAATTTTTCAACTTTGAATAAGCGCTTTTTATCCTGTCTAGATAACTTTTTTATCTCATATTCTCTTCTCATGGCATCTTGCTTTGTTTCTAAAATTTCTAAGTATCTTAGTTCCACTGGAGTTCTACCTCGAGTATATTTTGCTCCTTTTCCTTCATTGTGTTTTTTGACTCTTTCCTCTATATTTGTTGTCCATCCTGTATAAAGTGTCCCATCTTTACATTCTAAAATATAAACATATGCCATATCTATTACCTCTAATATATTTTTTATTATTTTTAAACTTATTGTATTATATAACGAACAAAATATTGTTAAATATTTCCAAATACAATATCTATATCTTTAATAATATCATTATCTATTAATCCTTCTTTACCCATATTATATAATATTTTAATACAATCTTTGTGAAATGACGGTTTTCTATAAGGTCGTTCTTCTGTCAATGCTTGATATATATCCAAACAAGCCATTAGCCTTGAGTTAAAATCAAGATCTTTTCCAATCACTCCATAAGGATATCCTGTTCCATCTAACTTCTCATGATGATTTGAAGCCCATTCAGTAATATCTTCAAACCCATCAATTTCTTCTAAACATATTCTAGTATAATAAGTATGCTTTTTAATTAATTCAAATTCATCCTTACTAAGTTTACTTGATTTATCTAAGATATAATTTGGTATTGCTAATTTTCCTAAGTCATGTAAGTCAGCCGCTATCATTAACTTTATTTTTTCTTTTTCATCTTTACTATAATAATCAGCCATCTTAGATATCTTTTCAGATAATCCTTGTGAATGTCTATATGTAAATTTTGATTTGCAATCAATAATTTTAGAAAAAACTTTAGTTATACTCCTTATCTCTTCGTAACTCATTTCTTTCTTAAATTTAGGAATATGCCTCGCCAAAGCTTTATTAATAAACTTATCTTGCAAATCTAATTTAAAACTCGTCTTTCTGCTTATATCATAAAAAATATCAACTAATTTTGAAGCAAATAATTTATTCCTTCCTTGATTTAAATAATCAAATATTTCATCTTGATTTTCATCATACATTTCCTTTAAATTAAATTTAATATCTATCTTATCTGCAAAAGATATGATTTGTGACATGATAGGTATATTGTCTCCTTTTATATTGAAAAAACCTGTCCCATCATAGTTTTCATGGTGATATTTTATTACATCTTTAATTTGAGTTAGAAAAGGATATCCTTTAATATTATTTTCTCCAATAATACAGTGTTCCTTAAATTCTTCTAAATCTTTAATATTTAAGTTACTTGTATCAGTTCTTTTATTGTGAAAATTACTTTCACTTAATCCATTATCATGTAGTAACCCTAATGAAACTATATCAAAGACTTCTTCTGAAGTTAAATTAAGTTTTTTTGCTATGTTTAGTGCAATATATGCTACTCTTTTAGAGTGATTAGACGTAGTACCTATAACATCTATTTCAATAAAGTCTAGAGTATAACTTAGACTTAATAGCAAATTATTTAAACTTAAGTTAATCATATTTCCTCCAAAATAATAGATTTTTGTTGACAACATATCTTATAAAAAATCCTTTTGCTTAATATATATTAAATTTCTACTTTTATTTATAACTTCCTTTTAATTTTTATTTATATTATTAATTATTTTTATAAGCATATATTAAGTTATTTATTCTTAATATAAAAAACGAGTAGTTTTAAAACTACTCGTTTTTTTACTTATATTAGAATTATATTAGTTTGACTTCTCAGCCATGCTTTTATATAATTCATATCTTTCTTTTGCTTCTTTTTCTGCTTTTTCAAATAGAGCTTCAGCTGCTTCTGGGAACATCTTAGCTAGAGAAGTATATCTTACTTCACTTTTTATGAAATCCTTAAATGATCCTTTTGGTTCTTTAGAATCAAGAACAAATGGATTTTTACCTTGATCTTTTAATTCTGGATTGTGTCTATATAAATGCCAGTATCCAGAATCAACTGCTTTTTTCTCTTGAGCTACTGTACGTCCCATACCTTCTCTTATACCATGAGCGATACATGGTGCGTAAGCTATTATTAAAGATGGTCCATCGTATTTTTCAGCTTCTACTAATGCTTTCATAAATTGATTTTTATCTGCACCCATAGCAACTTGAGCAACATATACATATCCGTATGAAGCAGCTATCATACCTAAGTCTTTCTTCTTAACTTTTTTACCTGAAGCTGCAAATTTAGCAACAGCAGCAGTTGGTGTAGATTTTGAAGATTGACCTCCAGTATTTGAGTAAACTTCAGTATCTAAAACTATTACATTTATGTTTTCTCCTGAAGCTAACACATGATCTAGTCCGCCATAACCGATATCATATGCCCATCCGTCTCCTCCGACGATCCATGTTGATTTCTTAATTAGATAGTCTTTCTTTTCTTCTACTTCTTTTAATATTTCTTTAGCTCTTTCATCTTTTATATCATTGTTAGATAGTATATAAAGTATCTTAGCTGTAGCTGCTTTTGAAGCATCAGCATCTTCTTTTCCTTCTATCCATGATTTAAATGCTTCTTTTACTTCGTCTGAAACATCTAGTGTAAGAATTTCATTGCTTAAATCTTCTATTCTATTTCTCATTTGTTTGATTGCTATTGCTATACCATATCCAAACTCAGCGTTGTCTTCAAATAAAGAGTTAGCCCAAGCAGGTCCTTTTCCTTCTGCATTTTTACAGTATGAAGTTGAAGGTGCTGATCCTCCCCAAATTGATGAACAACCTGTAGCATTAGCTATAACCATTCTATCTCCGTATAGTTGAGTTATAGTCTTAATGTATGCAGTTTCTCCACAACCTGCACAAGCCCCTGAGAATTCAAGAAGTGGTTGAGCAAATTGACTACCTTTTACAGTATTTAATGACATTAAGTCATCTTTAATACTAACTTTATTTACTGTGTATTCCCAATTCTCTGCTTCTAATTCAACTTGTTCTTCAGCTGGTTTCATTATTAATGCTTTTTCCTTAGCTGGACAAATGTCAGCACAGTTTCCGCATCCTGTACAGTCTAAAGGTGATACTTGCATACGATATTCTAATCCTTCAAGACCTTTTCCTAATGCTTTCTTAGTTTTTAATCCTTCAGGAGCATTAGCTCTTTCTTCTTCGTTTAATAAGAATGGTCTTATAGTTGCGTGTGGACAAATAAATGAACATTGGTTACATTGAATACACTTATCTATTTGCCATTCTGGTACAGTAACAGCTATTCCACGTTTTTCATAAGCAGTAGTTCCATTAGGGAATCTACCATCTTCTGCTCCTACAAATGTACTTACTGGAAGATTATCGCCTTCCTGTCTACTTATAGGCTCTAGTACATTTTTAATAAAGTCTGGTTTATTATCATCTTCAACCTTCTCTTCATTTTCACTTAAAGATGCCCAGCTTGATGGTACATCAACTTTAACTAATGCATTTAACCCTTTATCAACTGCTTCGTAATTCATTTGTACTACTTTATCGCCTTTTTTACCATATGCTTTAACTATTGCATCTTTTAGATATTTAACTGCATCTTCTATTTCTATAACATTAGCTAGTTTGAAGAATGCAGATTGCATTACCATGTTAATTCTGTTTCCTAGTCCTATCTCTCCTGCTATGTCTGTAGCATTTATAATATATAGATTAATGTTATTTTCAGCTATATATTTCTTTAAGCTATTTGGTAATTTTTCGTCTAATTCATCAGCTGACCATAAGCAGTTTAATAAGAATGTTCCTCCCTGCTTTAGTCCTTTTAATAAATCATATTGATTAACATATGCTTGGTTTGAGCATGAAATAAAGTCTGCTTCTTCAACCAAGTAAGTTGATCTTATAGGTTGTTTACCAAATCTTAAGTGAGATATAGTTACCCCTCCAGACTTCTTAGAGTCATATGAGAAGTAAGCTTGAGCATACATATCAGTGTTATCTCCGATGATCTTAATAGCACTTTTATTAGCTCCAACAGTACCGTCTGATCCTAATCCCCAGAACTTACATCTGATAGTTCCTTCTGGTTCTGTTTTTATTGAATCTTTTATTTCTAATGATTTATTAGTTACGTCATCATTTATTCCTATTGTAAAGTCATTAGCTGGTTTTTCTGATTTTAAGTTATCAAATACAGCTTTTATTTGTGATGGAGTAGTGTCTTTTGAACCTAGCCCGTATATTCCTCCTACTACAAGTGGAGCGTTTTCCTCATCATAGAATAAAGAACGTACATCTAGATAAAGTGGTTGACCTATTGCTCCTGGTTCTTTAGTTCTATCTAATACAGCTATTTTCTTAACTGTTTTAGGTAATACATCAAAGAAATATTTAGAAGAGAAAGGTCTATATAAGCGAACTTTTATTAGTCCTACTTTTTCTCCTTTTGCAACTAAATAATCTATAGTTTCTTCTATAGTTTCATTTACGGAACCCATAGATACTATTATATTTTCTGCATCTTCAGCTCCATAGTAGTTAAATGGTTTATAATCTCTTCCTGTTATTTTGTTGATTTCTTTCATATAGTCATTTACTATATCTGGAACTGCGTCATAGAATTTATTTGAAGCTTCTCTAGCTTGGAAAAATATATCAGGGTTTTGAGCAGTACCTTTTGTAACAGGATGTTCTGGATTCAATGCTCTGTTTCTGAATTCGTTTATAGCCTCATAGTCGACTAATTTAGCAAAGTCATCATACTCTATTACTTCTATTTTTTGAATTTCGTGTGAAGTTCTAAATCCGTCAAAGAAATGTAAAAACGGTATTTTAGATTTGATAGTTGCTAAGTGTGCTACACCAGCTAAGTCCATACTTTCTTGAACACTACCTGATGCTAATAAAGCAAACCCTGTTTGTCTAGCAGACATAACGTCTTGGTGATCACCAAATATAGATAGTGCATGACTTGCTAAAGCTCTAGCACTTACGTGGAATACACTTGGAAGTAATTCACCTGCTATTTTATACATATTTGGAATCATTAGTAATAAACCTTGTGAAGCTGTATAGGTAGTAGTTAAGGCACCTGCTGATAATGATCCATGAACTGTCCCTGCTGCTCCAGCTTCTGATTGCATTTCAACAACTTTGACTGTTTGTCCAAAGATGTTTTTCTTTCCACTAGCTGCCCATTCATCAACTACTTCTGCCATATTAGAAGATGGAGTTATAGGATATATACCTGCTACTTCTGTGAATGCATATGATACGTATGCCGCTGCAGTATTACCATCCATCGTCTTCATTATTTTTGTCATATAAAAGAACCTCCTTAAAAGTTCAAACCTTTTACATATTACATACTGTATACAATATCTTTTTATACCTTAAGTATAGTAAACCTTATGATTAAAGTCAATAAGTATAAATCAAAATATACCCTTATATAGTATTTAAAAATACAATAATTCCTAAAGAGCTATAAAATTATTTTATATACTATATTTTAGGCGTAGATTCAGAATCTAAAAATCTTATTTTTTCTTTTGTCTTTAGATAATTTATAAATTTTTCTGGTGATAAATTCATTATTAAATTTGGTGGCATTTCTACTTTTTGTAATACTTCCATAGCTTTTTCACATCTTCCCACATCAAAGGCTATATGTGAGTCACTACCAACAATTATTTCAACACCATTTTCTTTACATAGTTTAGCTACATGAATACAATTTTCTAAACTACCTACTCTACTTGAAAGAAAAGAGCTATTGTTAATTTCTATAAGAGTAGATGTCTCTTTTGCACCTTTAACAAATGTTTCATAATCAATAGGAAAAATTGGATTACCAGGATGTCCTATTATATCTACATATTTATTTTTCATAGCCTTTAATAATGCTTGAGTATTTTCTTCTTTAGTTCCTGGATTTAAACATACATTATGAAGTGATGCTATAACAACATCTAAAGTTGATAGTATTTCATCCGAAACATCTAGCTTTCCATTATAGTCTATTATATTAGCTTCTACTCCCCTTAAAATAGTCACTCCATATATCTTTTCTGGAATAACTTTTTGATTAAATATATGAAAAACATTTGGACCCCCTGGCATATCTGGCCCATGATCTGTAATCCCTACTATTTCTAACCCCTTATTATGAGCTTCTTTAGCAATTTCTATAACAGTGCTATATGCATGACCACTTGAAATGGTATGACAGTGTGTATCTATTAAAAATTTCAAGATATTCACTCCTTTGTTTTACAATAAAATATTATTTTAACTGTTTGTACCTTCATTTAACATTTTCTTTCTTTTCTCAAGTTCTTCTCTTAGCTTTCTATCTAGTTCCACTGCTGCATTATATCCAAATTGTTTTTGTCTAGCATTTCTCGCTGCTACTTCTACAATCATAGCTAAATTTCTACCTGGTTGAACTGGTACCGTAATCTTCGGTATCTTTATACCTAGTATATCCATATAGGACTCATCAAATCCAACTCTATCATATTCTTTTTGTTGATCCCAATGTTCTAGTTCTACTACTAGATCTATAGCTTCCCATGTTTTTACAGCTCCAACCCCATATAATCTTTTTATATCTAATATTCCGATCCCTCTTATCTCCATAAAATGTCTTATAAGAGCTGGTGATGTTCCTTTTAACATTTCTTCTGTATTTGTTATTTCTACAGCATCATCTGCGACTAGCCTATGACCTCTTTTTATAAGTTCCAGTGCAGTTTCACTCTTACCAACACCACTCTTCCCCATAATTAATACACCCATTCCAAATACTTCTACCAAAACTCCATGTATAGTTATCCTAGGTGCTAACACATCTTCTAAATATGCCATAAGCTTGCTTATGAATTTTGTAGTTGGAAGATCAGTTCTAAAAATAAGTCTCTCGTATAATTTTGCTAATTCTACTATTTCCGGAAAAATATCTAGTTTCCCAGTAACTACCGTAGCAGGTATGGGATATTGAAAAAACTTTTCAAGTCTATTTCTTCTAGTTTCTTTATCTAACGATAATAGGTATTCTTTCTCTTGATTACCCATTACCTGTATTCTTTCATATATAAAGTAGTCTAAAAATCCTGTTAGTTGTAACCCAGGTCTATTTAATTCTATACCAGATATACTTACTTTTTCTACTCCCTCTGGTCTATATATTATTTCTAAATTCATATGTTTCATTAGTTCATGTATTGGAATTGATTGCATAAATACACCCCTATCATATGTTATTTTTTGAAAAAGTTATATACCTCTTCTGCCACCTTTTTATTCATTCCCTCAATGGAAGCTAGCTCATGTACAGAAGCATTTCTTATGTTTTCAATTGTTCCAAATTCCTTTAATAGAATCTTTTTTCTCTTTTCTCCTATTCCTGGTATATCATCTAATACTGATTGCATAAGATTCTTTGTTCTTAAACTTCTATGATAACTTATTGCAAATCTGTGTGCTTCATCTTGTATTCTAGTTATTAATTTAAATCCACTACTTCCTACCGGTAATATAACTTCTTTCCCCTCATATATAATTCCTCTTGTTCTATGAAAATCATCTTTCACCAAACCACAAGTTGGTATATTTATACCCAGTTTTTCTAATACTTTTTTTGCAATATTTACTTGTCCTTTTCCTCCATCTATCATTATCAGTTGAGGAAAAACAGAAAAGCTTTCTACGTTTATTTTATTTTCAAGTAGCATTTGTTTTTCTTTAAGTCCCCTATCGAATCTTCTATATATCACTTCCTCCATGCTACTATAATCATCTGGACCTATGACTGATTTAATTTTAAATCTCCTATAGTCTCTATTTTTAGGTAGTCCATCTTCAAATACTACCATTGATCCAACTGATTGTACTCCTTGAATATTAGATATATCAAATGCTTCTATTCTTCTTGGTATATATTCTAATTTTAACGCATCAGCAATTTCTCTTAAAGATTTTTCATTATCATTTTTTTTCTTTTTTATTCTGTCTGAATATTGATTAAGAGTATCCAAAGCATTTTTTCTTACCATTTCCATAAGTTCATTTTTATCCCCACGTTTTGGAACTTTCAACACTACTTTAGACCCTCTTTTGTCCCTTAACCACTTACTTATCGTATCGACATCTTCGATCTCTTCTTCTAACAATATTTCTTTAGGAATATAGGAAGTACCTAGATAAAATTGCTTAACGAATGAACTTAATATTTCTTCTCTTTCCATATGTTCAGTATTATCTATCATGTAGTGTTCTCTTCCCATAATTTTTCCCGATCTAACAAAGAAAACTTGAACACATACTTCATCTATTCCTCTTGCCATTCCTATAATATCTTGATCTATTAAAGTTGCTGATACTATTTTTTGTTTTTCAAGTATATGTCTTAATGAATTAATCTGATCTCTATATTTAGCAGCACTTTCAAAATCCAATTCTTTAGAAGCATTATTCATTTTTTCTTCTATTATCTCTATAAGCTTATCTTCTTTTCCATTTAAGAACATTAATATTTCATTTATCATTTCCATGTATTTATCATAATCAACGTGCTCATAACATGGGCCTAAGCATTTTCCTATGAAATAATTTAAGCATGGTCTTTGAAGTTTAGGTCCATCATCTAAATTAAGTTTACATGTCCTTATATGATATAAATTGTGTATAATATCTAATGTATCGTTAACTGCTCCTGTACTAGTATATGGACCAAAATATTTAGCTCCATCCTTAAGTATTTTTCTTGTCTTTATAACTCTCGGATATTTTTCATTAGTAGTAATTTTTATATAAGGATACTGTTTATCATCTCTTAATAAAATATTGTACTTTGGCTTATGTTTTTTTATAAGATTTGCTTCTAATATGAGTGCTTCTACTTCTGTATCTGTTATAATATACTCAAATTCTGATATATTTTTTACCATTGCATTCACTTTTGGCGTATGATTTTTAGAAGACTGAAAATATTGTCTGACTCTTTTTTTTAATGAAATTGCTTTACCAACATATATTATCTGTCCTTCATTATTTTTCATTAAGTATACGCCTGGTTTATCTGGCAGTTTTTTTAACTCTTCTTCTATATTAAACAAGTATTATCACCCTTTTTAAGGAATATTACTATAATTCATAATAACATAATTGATGAAAAAATAAAATTTGAATATAATTAGAAAGTAACACTTTAATTAACTAAGGAGGCTGTAAAATGTCAACAACCAAAAGAACAATCGTATTTATAGTATCTCTTTTTGCTACTATAATATTTACTTCAATATTGTCTACTTTTTTAGCAAATATGATTAATAATTTTAGTTTAGATCTTATAAATAATATTATAAACCCTTTATATCTAACGCTAATATTATTTTTCTTTATGTTATGTCAATCTTTCATTAAATATATGTTTTCAAAAAAGATGCTATCATCTAATTCGGTTCTATTATCTACTAATATTACAGGTGTTAGCAAAAAATCTAAAATAACTTTATATTTCATAGTAGCTTTAATTTACTTTAGTAGTTCATATAGAAATTTTAGCCTAGATTATTTATTTTTTATAAAAATACTAATACTTATATTAACATTTCTAGTCTTAGAAATGCTTTTAAGACTTTCTAATAAAAAACTTAAGGCCTATTTTTTATCAGACGGTATTTTAATCTCTGGATTTGACATAAAGATAGACGTTCCACTGGGTGTAAAGACAAATATATATAATGATTATGGTTTTTATGAGTATATATATATCGAAGGATACACTATGCAATCTAACTCTATTGAGTTTATTTTAAAAGATAGTATGGGAAAAATAAACGTTAAGATAAATGAAGATATAAAAAGAAAAATACTTGGAATCATGAACAAGCATAATATCCCTAAAAAGAAATTTAAAAAATAACTTATTAATAATTATTTATAAATTATAGCTTATATATTAGTTGAAAAATAAAGTAGCCTATAATATTAGTTTTATTATGGCTACTTTAAAAACTATAATAACTTATCTCTTATACCGTTCATATCTCTTTCTTATGACTTTCAAATCCAAATCATTACTTTTTCTATATAAGATTCCGTCTACAATACTCTTTTCAAATGTATTACTACACAAAAATATTTCATCTCTGACTTGCTCTTATCATTTATTAAAAATCTTTATATTTAAATCACATTATACATTTTTATGATAGGGTCTTTTCATAAAGTAGCTTTATTTTCTTTACAAATTCTTCTTTTTCAGTTTCATCTTTAAATGCTGAATTAGGAACAATTACTGCTGAAACGGCGCTAATATATATGTAAATATGTTTTTTATCTAATTCTATCGACTCTATTTCTTTTAGATTAATCTTAGCTTCTCCTTTATCGCTTTTTTCAATAATATAATCTTCCGTTATCTCTAAAGTTACACTTAAAGGTACGGCACTATTCTTTCCTTCATTAAGCATTTTAGATATTCTTCTCGCTACCATCCACTTAGCATATTTTTCATACAGAGCTATCCATAATATAGATGCAGGTATAAACCAACACAACCAATACCATATGGGTATTCCACTGGATAAAGAAAAAGGATAAGGTATTAATAAAAATATTATAGGAAATAAGTATTTCTGTATTATTAAAGATCTTCTCATTGTTCTAGAATGTTTAATGTGAAACATATTGAAATCTATGTGGTCTTGTTTTTCAATAATATAATTAAGCTGCATATTGTTCTCCTTAATAATTCTTGATTATATTCTTAGATCATTAATTTTAATAAAAAATATCTAAAACTTATTTTAGGTATTTCCTATTATTAAATCTTGTCTTAAAGCTCTTTTAATTGATATATTATTTTTATAGAGGATTAATAAAAGTCATTTATCTTTTTAATGACATTTTATTAATCACTCTATTATCAATAATCTTTATATAATATGATTTTAAATATTTAAGACAGTACCTTACTTAAAAAATGTCCTGTATAAGACTCAGGTACTTTACATACTTCTTCTGGTGTTCCTTGAGCTACTATAGTTCCACCTTTATCTCCACCTTCTGGTCCTAAATCTATTATATAGTCAGATATCTTTATTACATCTAAGTTATGTTCTATAACTACTACTGCATTTCCAGCATCTACTAGCTTATTTAATACTTTTATAAGCTTATGAACATCTGCTGTATGAAGTCCTGTTGTTGGTTCATCTAGTATATATAAAGTTTTTCCTGTACTTCTTTTACTTAACTCTGTAGCAAGTTTTATTCTTTGAGCTTCTCCCCCTGATAATTGAGTAGATGGCTGACCTAATTTTATATATCCTAGTCCTACTTCATTCATAGTCTCTATTTTTCTTTTTATACTTGGAATATTATCGAAAAATTCTAATGATTCCTCTACAGTCATATCTAAAATTTCAGATATTGTCTTCCCTTTATATTTTACTTGTAGTGTCTCTCTATTATACCTTTTTCCCTTACATACTTCACAAGGTACATATACATCTGGTAAAAAGTGCATTTCTATTTTTATGATTCCATCACCTTTACAAGCTTCACACCTTCCACCTTTTACATTAAAACTAAATCTTCCTTTTTGATAACCTCTAGATTTAGCTTCTGGTGTCATTGAAAATACATCTCTTATCTGGTCAAAAACACCTGTATATGTTGCAGGATTTGATCTAGGTGTTCTACCTATAGGTGATTGATCTATTTCTATTATTTTGTCTATGTTATCTATACCTTTTATAGTTTTATGCTTTCCTGGTTTCTGTTTTAGCCTATGAAGCTTTTGAGCTAATCCTTTGTATAGTATTTCATTTATTAGCGTACTCTTTCCTGAACCCGAAACTCCTGTTATAGATGTAAATACACCTAGTGGAATTTTTACATTAACATTTTTTAGATTATTTTCACTAGCACCTACAACTTCTATCCAATTTCCATTAGGTTTTCTTCTTTCTAAAGGTACCTCTATTTTTTTCCTTCCACTTAGATATTGTCCTGTTATAGATTCCTCACATTTCTTAATTTCCTCTACAGTACCTTGAGCTATTATATGCCCTCCGTGTACTCCTGCACCTGGTCCAATATCTACAATGTGATCAGCACAATACATTGTATCTTCATCATGTTCAACTACTATAAGCGTATTTCCCAAATCTGTAAGATTTCTTAAGGTTTTTAAAAGTCTGTCGTTATCTCTTTGATGAAGTCCTATACTTGGCTCATCTAATACATATAATACCCCTACTAAACTAGACCCTATTTGTGTTGCAAGTCTAATTCTTTGAGATTCTCCTCCTGAAAGAGTTCCTGCATTTCTTGAAAGTGTAAGATAATCTAATCCAACATCTACTAAAAACTTAAGTCTTTCTCTTATTTCTTTTAATATTTGATTTGCTATAATTTCTTCTTTTTCTGAAAGTTTTAGATTGTCTATAAAATCTAATGCTTGTCTTACCGATAATTTTGTAAAATCAGTTATATTTAATTCATTTATTTTTATAGCTAAGATCTCTGGCTTTAATCTTGAACCACCACATTTAGGACAGTCTTTTATACTCATAAAGCTTTCTATCTTTTCCTTCATATATTCAGAAGAAGTCTCTCCATATCTTCTTTCTAAATTAGGTACTACACCTTCAAAAGTCCCTTCATAAGTTTTCCATCCACTAAATCTACTATCAAATTCAAATTTAACTTTTCTTTCTCCTGTCCCATATAGTATTTCATCTATAAATTCTTTTGGAGCATCTTTTAAAGGTGTATCTAAGCTTACATTATGATACTCAGCTATTGATTTAAACATTTGAAAATAATATGTTTCATCAGAAGTATTTGAAAAAGGCGCAATAGCTCCTTGGTTTATAGATAAATTTTGGTTTGGTATAACCAATTCTGGGTCTACTTTCATATGGCTACCTAATCCATTACAAGTATTACACATTCCAAAAGGACTGTTAAAAGAAAACATTCTAGGTGAAATTTCATCTATTCCTATCCCACAATCTGGACATGAAAACTTTTGGCTAAATAAAAGCTCTCTTTCGCCTATAACATCTACTATAGCTAATCCATCACTAAGCTTTAATACTGTTTCTAATGAATCTGTAAGTCTTTGTTCTATTCCTTCTTTTACTATTATTCTATCTACTACAACTTCTATAGAATGTTTTTTATTTTTATCTAATTTTATTTCTTCTCCTAGATCTTTAGTTTCCCCATCTATTCTAACTCTGACAAATCCTTCTTTACGTATATTTTCTAATATTTTTTGATGTTCTCCTTTTTTTCCTCTTACAATAGGAGCTAAAAGCTGAATCTTTGTTCTTTCTTCAAGTTCTAATATTTGATCTACCATCTGATCTATAGTTTGAGAAACAATTTCTTTCCCACATTTATAACAATAAGGTGTCCCTATTCTTGCAAATAAAAGTCTTAAGTAATCGTAAATCTCAGTTACTGTACCTACTGTAGATCTTGGATTTCTATTTGTAGTTTTTTGATCTATCGATATAGCAGGTGAAAGTCCCTCAATATATTCAACATCTGGCTTTTCCATTTGTCCTAAAAATTGTCTAGCATATGATGAAAGACTTTCAACATATCTTCTTTGACCTTCTGCATATATAGTATCAAAAGCTAAGGAAGACTTTCCTGAACCACTTAAACCCGTAAATACTATAAATTTATCTCTAGGTATCTCTAAGTCAACATTTTTTAAATTATGTTCTTGTGCTCCCTTTACTATAATCTTGTCTTTAGCCATCTAAGTCACCTCATTAATTTAGTTAGTCATTTTCTTTAATTCTTCTATTTTATCTCTAAGTTCTGCTGCTCTTTCAAACTGTAAGCTTTCAGCAGCTTCCATCATTTCTGTTTCAAGCTTGGCTATAGCATCATTAATGTCTTCTACTGAAATATTTTGAGAAGTATCTACTCCATATTTTTCTGACTCTTCAGCTACTTTAGTTGCTTCTATAACATCTCTAATTCCTTTTTCTATAGTTTTAGGAACTATTCCATGTTCTTCATTATATTCAGTTTGAATTTTCCTCCTTCTGTTTGTTTCATTTATAGCATTTCTCATTGAATTTGTAATTTTATCAGCATACATTATAACCTTACCTTCGGCATTTCTAGCAGCTCTACCTATTGTTTGTATCATAGATGTTTCAGATCTTAAAAATCCTTCTTTATCAGCATCTAATATTGCTACTAAAGATACTTCTGGTATATCTAGTCCTTCTCTTAAAAGGTTGATTCCAATCAACACATCAAACTTTCCTAATCTCAAATCTCTTATTATTTCCATACGCTCTATGGTCTTAATATCTGAGTGAAGATATTTAACTTTAATACCTATTTCTTTAAAATAGTTAGTAAGATCTTCTGACATTTTCTTAGTAAGAGTTGTTATAAGCACTCTCTCATTTCTTTCTGTTCTAATATTTATCTCTTTAATTAAATTATCGATTTGATTTTTAGTTGGTCTTACCTCTATTTCTGGATCTAATAGTCCAGTAGGTCTAATAATTTGTTCTACTATTTCTTGAGAATGTTCTAATTCATAAGGTCCTGGTGTAGCACTCACATACAATATTTGATTAATATGATCCTCAAATTCATCAAACTTTAATGGTCTATTGTCTAAAGCCGATGGTAATCTAAATCCATAATCTACTAATGTCATTTTTCTAGAACGGTCACCTGCATACATACCCCTTACTTGAGGTATAGTAACATGTGATTCATCTATAATCATAAGATAATCTTCTGGGAAGTAATCTAATAATGTATATGGCTTACTTCCTGCGGGTCTTCCACTTATATGTCTTGAATAGTTTTCTATTCCTTGACAAAATCCCATTTCCCTAAGCATTTCTATATCATACATAGTTCGTTGTTTTAGTCTTTGAGCTTCAAGAAGCTTATCTTCACTTTCTAACTCTTTTAATCTCTCTTCTAATTCTATTTCTATAGTCTTTATAGCTCTCTCAACTTTATCTTGGGATGTAGCAAAGTGAGAAGCAGGAAATATAGATATATGGCTTCTAAGGCCTATTATTTCTCCAGTAAGTGCATTAACTTCTGTTATTCTATCTATTTCATCTCCAAAAAACTCAACTCTTATAGCATTTTCATTAGAGGAAGCTGGGAATATCTCTATAACATCGCCTCTTACTCTAAAAGTTCCCCTCACAAAATTTATGTCATTTCTTTCGTATTGAATATCTATAAGCTTCCTAATGACTTCTTCTCTATCTTTAGTCATACCTGGTCTTAGTGATACTACTAGATTTTCATAGTCAATAGGGTCACCAAGTCCATATATACATGAAACACTAGCGACTATTATTACATCTTTTCTATCAAACAATCCAGCAGTCGCAGAGTGTCTTAATTTATCTATTTCATCATTTATAGATGCATCTTTTTCTATATAAGTATCTGTATGTGGAACATATGCTTCTGGTTGATAGTAATCATAATAACTCACAAAATATTCTACTGCGTTATCTGGAAAAAACTCCTTAAACTCACTAGCAAGCTGTGCAGCTAAAGTCTTATTATGTGCAATTATTATTGTAGGCTTCTGAACTTTTTCAATTATATTTGCCATTGTAAAAGTTTTTCCCGATCCAGTAACCCCTAATAATGTTTGCTGTTTTACACCTTGCAATATTCCTTTACTTAATTTTTCTATAGCTTGAGGTTGATCCCCAGTTGGTTTAAACTCCGATTTTATTTTAAATTTATCCAAATTATCACCTCTATTTATGTGTGCATTTATTTATCAATAAAAATTCTGGTATATATTTTAAAAGTATATCATATACTTTTTTTATTCGTTATAAATAGATATATAAATCCATAAATTACAAAAAGTTTTTTAAATATATCCTCTGTATAACAAGTTAACTATATAGTATCTATCTATTATCAAAGTATAAAAATATATTATTAAGTAATCTCTCAAACATAATTATAAATAGTACAAGTTTTAAAAATAATAATATTTCTGAACATTTGTTCGTATTAATTATATATTTTGTTCCAGAATAAGTCAATATGAGTGATACAATAAAATATTAAAATACTTATAATAGACTTTTAAAAGGTATTTAATCTATTTTGTTGAATAATGTATATAATGATAGAAAGTGGAGGTGACGTCAGTGAGAAAATCATTATTAGTATTTTCTGTCGTTTTAACTTTGTCAGGTTGTAGCCAAAAAAACACTTTAACTAATATGTTAAGTAATAGTAAAAATGAAAATAAGTCTATAGAAAATAATATTGATTTTACAGTAGAGAAAACTACTCTTTCTAAAGGATATAATCTAACAGAACCCAATGTAGAAGTTGTTAAGGATTCTTCAGATTCACTGATTTTAGCTAATTTGGGCATTTTAGAATGCTCTGATATTAAAGTTGATAAAATAACAGAATATAATAACCAAGTAAATATATATACAAGTATTATAAATGATAAAGAAAATGATAGTATTGTTGTTCCTCAAATACTAATAAATATGAAGAATATACCAAATGCTAATCTTAAAGATTTAACTTTCAACATAGTAAGGTCTAATTATGAAACAATAAATCTAAATCATAGTATCAATCAATCTCTAGATACAATATACAATCAATTTAATTTATCTCCTACCTCTATACCGCAAACTACGCTTACGAAAGAAAGAGATCGATATTATTGGGATATTCAAATTTTAAATGCGTTTAAAAAAGAAGATTTAGATAGTTCTATAGTTAATTTTAGTACAAGAGTTGATTCTTTCACAGGAAAGCTTATAAATACTAATGAAAATAATATCTCTAACATAATAGATAAAGGAAACATACTAAACTTTACTGAAAATAGATTTTTATTATATGCTCAAAAATCATATATAAATAAAAAGGCTGTGGAAACTTTATGGATATATGATACAGAAACTAATATCAAGAAAAAGATATTTTTAACCGATAAGTCTATTGTTAAAGCCAATCTTAATTTAAACTTAAATAAAGTAGCTGTTATTGAAAGTATAGATAACATTACTTCACTATCTGTCATAGATTTAAATAATCTTTATGTCAAAGAGTTATCTTCAGGAAAACATAATAATACTAGTAATATAAAATGGCATAATAATGATCTTTATGCTATTGTTAATGATAAAAATAATCTTTCATCTATTATTTCATATGATATTAATACTAATAAAGAAAATATTATTTATTCTAGTAAAACAAAGCTATCAACATTTGATTTAATAGATAATTCTATTTTATTTTCAACTTTTAATGAAGATAAGAGTTTATCAGAAGTGTTTATTTATAATGAAAATGAAAAACCATTGAAAATTGATAACGGAACAAATGCAAAGTTTATTGATAAAAATAAGGTTATGTACATAAAAGAAAATAAAGATATCTCTAATATATATTTATATAATATAAAAGAAGATAATAAAGATTTATTAACAAATCAAAACATAATAAACTATTCTTTTAAAAGCAAAGATGACATTTATTTTATTGGAAAAAACAAAGATAATATGAACTTTCTGTTACTTACATATAATTATAAAAATAATGTTATTTCTCCTATATCTAATTGGATAAGTAACAACATATACTATAGTCCTTATAATAATATGATATATTTTAGTATAACTCCACCTGAATCAAATTCTGGTAATGAAACAATATATTCTATTAACATCAACAACTTACATAAAAAAGATTAAAATTAAAGGAAGCTTATATGTTAAAGCTTCCTTTAATTTTGGTAAATATCTTCTGAATTGTAGTTTTATCTTGTAATTTAAATACAATGTTTGAGTTCTGCGGAACTATTAATATTCCTAAGTCAGACACTCCTCTTTTAGAGTTTTTATATATTTGACTGACTATCTTGCCATTGTTATTATAATAGCTAATAAATATAGAAGTTGGAAAACGAGATAATATTTCAATTATATCTACTTTGCTATTAATATTTTTACCATTCATTGATACTATAACATTCCCTGATTTTATTCCTAATTTTTCTCCAACACTATTAGGTAGTATATCTAAAACTCTTACTCCTCTTGTAGTAGGAGTGAAAAAAGGATCTTTATTTAATTCCTCTCTATTATTTTTTCTAATTATAATTTCATGAGCTATTGGTGCAAATAAAACTACTATATATTTGAAAATATATATTTTTATGGCAATGATTGACAATAAAATAAGACTTAGACTAAATAGAAATAAGTCTTTTGAAATTTTTCTTTTCTTTGTTTTACAATCTTTTGTTATAGTATTATCTCCATATCCTAAAATTGCAACAACTCCTGTTATAGCATATGAAATCTCATTAATATAGCTAGATACTTCCTGTTTAGCAAATAGTGGCCACCAGCTTGGCATATCAACAAAGTTATTATTTATTCCTTGAGATATAGCTAAAAGCATAGTAATAGGTATAGGCCAATATCTTGCCATATTAAAAGCTCCCACTACTACTCCTTTTTTCTCAAGAAACATAGGTATTTTAATTCTATCTCCATCAATTAGCACTAAAAAGCTTTCTACCAAATGTAGTATTCCTACAACAGCCATTAAACTTGGTATATTAACGTTTAATTTCCCTGTTAATAAACTTACTATACCAATTAATCCACCTGAGTAAGCAAAACATACAAATCTTTGATCTATTAACATTAATACGATAGAAACTAAAAGTGCATAGTTAAAGTCTTTTATTTCTATAGTTACTCCTAATAGCATTATCACTAAACTTCCTATTACTCCTCCTATTATTCCAAATATTATTGAAGTTACTATTCTATAAAAAATACTCTCTTTATTTCTTCCTAATATTTGCTTTTCAAGTTTTGATAATTTTTTATATTGAATATATAAAACTATGGATATTATAATAAGTGAAGGTGATTTTATTACTGTTAATATATTCAGTATAATAATCTCAAGTATCTTAAAAATATTTCCCATATAGCACCCCTGTATATGTAAATATAGCCATTAGATATACTAATGGCTAACTTTATTACTGTAATTTTTCTTTTAATACTTCTATTGATTTTTGAAGCTGAGTATCATCTTGAATCTTTTCAGGTCCGATCTGTTCCACACCTTTTGGTAACTCTACAACTATATCTGGCTTTACTCCCTTTTTATGAATACTTCTTCCTTTAGGTGTAAAGTATTCTGATACTGTTAACTTAAATCCTGATCCATCTGGTAATTTCTTAACTCTCTGAACAATTCCTTTTCCAAATGTTTTAGTTCCTATAATTACTCCAGTCTTTGTATCTTGAATCGCTCCTGCAAGTATCTCAGAAGCACTAGCACTATGATCATTAACTAGTAAAGCCAAAGGTAAATCTAGTTTCTTTCCGTTCGATTTTGTATATTCTCTTTTTTTATCTTTAGTTTCTGTATATACTATAGTTCCTTTACCCATAAGTTCATCAGCTATTTTAGTAGAAATATCTAGTATTCCTCCTGGATTATAACGAATATCTAAAACTAATGCCTTCATGCCATCCTTTTGTAGAGATTTTAATTCTTTTTTAAAGTCATCATAAGTCAGTTCATCAAATGAGCTTATTCTTATATATCCTATTTTATTTTCCAGCATTTTAGATTCTACTGTTTCAGTTCTTACTTCTTCTCTAGTTATTTCTTTATCTAAATACTCTGGATTACCATTTTCATTTTGTCTTAGTATTTTAATTTTAACTTTTGTACCAGGCTCACCTTTCATTAACTTTGTAGCCTCGTTTAATTTATCTCCTTTAAATTCCTTAACTTCTTTTCCATTTATCCTTACAATTTTATCTCCCTTTTTTATTCCAGCTCTTTCTCCAGGAGCACCTTTCATTGGTTCTACTACAGTTACATTATTATCTTTTCCCAATGTTACTACTAATCCTACACCACCAAATACTCCTTGAGTATCTTCCATAAATCTTTGAAATTCTTCTTTATTCATATATATAGAGTATGGATCCCCTAATGATTGAAATAGTCCTTTTAGCTGTCCGTCTTCTAAATCTTTTTCTTTTACATTTTCTAAGTAATTGTCTTCTATAAATGATTCAAGTGCTGATACTTTAGAATATCTATTATAACTTCTCACAAGATCATTATATTGACTTCTTTCCACTATTACCTTTTGACCCATAGGTATTTGAATAATATTACTAACTGCAAATGTAGACAAACTAGTTATAATAACAAGTACAATTGCACCAACTGTTGCTTTTCGTTTAGATATCATAAATTCACCTCTAAGTTGCTATTTGTATTTGATTTTCATTAAATGGTTTTTCTATATTATATCACCTTAACTTTATTTTTACAAAAAGTCAGTTAATAAAATCTATATTATAATACTATATATTTTATTCTTGACAAATTTTTTCTATTTTTACATCAAGTTATGCTCTATTTTAATTATTTTTTAATAATCCTTAAATAACAAAGAGTAAGGACTTGTCCTTACTCTTTGCAAATATCTTATTATTCAATTAATTATCTTACATAAGGTAGTGGATTTGTATGAGAGCCATTTATTCTTACTTCAAAATGACAGTGAGGTCCTGTAGCTACTCCTGAACTACCAGCCTTAGCTATAACTTGTCCTCTTGATACTTTCTGACCTGCTGAAACAACTAAGCTTGAATTATGTGCATATAATGTTGATTTTCCATTTCCATGAGATATTACTACAGTATTACCATATGCGCCCATATTTCCTGCTGTTAATACCGTACCATCATCCGCAGCTACTATGTTAGTTCCTGTCGGAGCTGGAATATCTATACCTGAGTGAAATTTAGTTTTTCCATATACAGGATGATTTCTATATCCGTATGGAGAGCTTATACTACTACGTCCAGGAACTGGCCATACCATTCCACTACTTGAAACTGATCCCGGATCTACCTGTTTAGATTCTGCTGTAGAGCCACCACCACTATGTACTGTATTAGATGAGCTTCTATTTGAATTACTATATTTCTTTGCATCTAATGCTTGCTCCATTTTTTGAATTTGTGAAGTAAGCTGTTCTGCAGTTTCATTTAATTTATCATATTGTCTTTCCATTTCAGCCGTATCTTGTTCTATGCTTCTCATAAGTTTTTCTTTAGCTCTAGTAGCTATTACTAATTCATTCTTTTTAACTTCTATCTTCTTTTTTGCAATAACTACATTGCTTTGTTGTGTCTCTAAAGTTTTCTTTTTATCCTGTATTTTTTGTCTTTCTTCTTTTATTTCCTTAATTAGTTTATTATCATGTCCAGCTATACTTTTAACCATATCGAGTCTAGTAAAGAATTCTGTTATATCTTTTGATCCCAATAAAACTTCTAAATATCCTACATTACCATTTTTATACATAACCCTTACTCTGGAGTTAAACGTATCTTTTTTTTCCTCTAACTTTTTCTCAGATTGTTGTAATTCTATCTTTGTCGTATTAATTTCTTCATTCAATTTAGAAAGTTGTTCTTCCACCTGTCCTAGTTCATTGCTAGTTTGTGTTACTTGTGAATCTAAGCTTTGAATTTCTCTAGATAAATTACTTGATTGTTTTTTATTTTGGTCAATCTTTTCTTTTATTGTTCCAATCTTAGAATTTGTATCTTTAAGTTTTCCCTTATTGTCTTTTATTCCACTTGCATATGCTAACCCATTGGCACATAATGTTAATGCTATAACTGAACAAACTATCTTCTTTTTCATGAAATCTCTCCCTTTTACTACTCACATATTAGTTTTTTGTAATATCTATAATCTCTAACATATATATTGAACTCCCATTGCAACGAACATTATAACTATATTAGAAATAGTTTTTGGGGAGCTATCTTAATCTTTGTTACATTGAAAAAGTAAGGGTGTACCCTTACTTTTTATGTACAATTCAACATTAATTTCATTTATCCTATCTTACATAAGGTAATGGATTTGTATGTTTACCATTTATTCTTACTTCAAAATGACAGTGAGGCCCTGTAGAATTTCCTGTACTACCAGCTTTAGCTATAACTTGTCCTCTTGATACTTTTTGTCCTACTGAAACAACTAAGCTTGAATTATGTCCATATAATGTTGACTTACCATTTCCATGAGATATTATAACGGTATTACCATATCCGCTCATCCATCCTGCAGATAGTACCACTCCATCACCTGCAGCTACTATACTAGTGCCTGTAGGAGCTGGAATATCTATTCCTGAATGGAACTTAGTTTTTCCAAATATAGGATGGTTTCTATATCCATATGGAGAACTTATTGAGCTATGTCCAGGAACTGGCCAAGTCATCCCACTGCTTGAAACTGAGCCTGGATTAGGCGTTGTATCTGGCTTTTCTGTTGAATTACTACCAGTATTTGTTGTATTATTAGACGATGAATTAGATGTTCCCTTAGAGTTATTAGAGTTAGAAGTAGAATTAGAAGTAGAATTAGAAGAACCTGTAACTTTATTTTGTGATGAATTATTAGTTTGTTGTTGAGCTCTTTGTTGAGCCTGTTCTTTTGCTGCTCTTTCAGCTGCTTGCTTTGCTGCTAATTCCTGTTCCATTTTTTGAATTTGTGAAGTAATCTGTTCCGCAGTTTCATTTAATTCATCATATTGTCTTTCCATTTCAGCTGTATCTTGTTCTATGTTTCTCATAAGACTTTCTTTAGCTCTAGTAGCTATAACTAGCTCATTTTTCTTAGTTTCTATTTTTTTCTTTGTAGCAGCTACATTACTTTGTTGTGTTTCTAGAGTTTTCTTCTTAGCTTCTATCTTTTGTCTTTCTTCCTTCATGTACTTGATTAGTTCATTATCATGTCCTGCTATACTTTGAACCATATCAAGTCTAGTGAAAAAATCTCCTATATCTTTTGATCCTAGTAAAACTTCTAAATATCCTACATTTCCATTTTTATACATAACTCTTACTCTTGAGTTAAACGTATTTTTTCTTTTTTCTAGATCTTTTTCAGCTTTTTGTAGATCTGCTTTTGTAGTGCTAATTTCTTCATTTAACTTGTTAAGCTGTGCTTCAACTTGTCCTAATTCATTACTCGTTTGTATTATTTGTGAATCTAAATTTTGGATTTCATTAGATATATTATTTGCTTGTTTCTTATTTTGATTAATTTTTTCCTTAATTGTTCCCATTTGAGAATTTGTATCTTTGAGTTTTCCTTTACTATCTTTTATACCACTTGCAAATGCCAATCCATTAGCACATAATGTTAATGCTATCACTGAGCATACTATTTTCTTTTTCATAAAAAAACTTCCTCCCTTGATACTTATACCCTTAAGAATTTTCTTAGTGACACTATACTACCTAGCATTCCTATTCCAACTCCTATTGCTACGAACATTATGGATATATCTCCGAATAATTTCTCTGGAGCTATCATATAAACTGTGAGTATTACGTATAATCTTTCATTTATAAACGAAAATAAATATTTATACCCATAAAATACTACTAATATTGAAAATAATGTTCCTATTAATCCAAGTAGAACACCTTCTAATATAAAAGGTCCCCTTATGAAGCCATTTGTAGCACCTACATATTTCATAATACCTATTTCTTTTCTTCTAGCTGTAACAGTAATTTTTACAGTATTTGAAATAATAAATACTGATACAAACACAAGAATAGCTATAAGTATTAATCCACCTAATCTAACAAAACTAGCTACACTCATAAGTTTTTCTACTATGTCTCTATAATATTTTATATCCTCTATACCATTTATTTTTTCTAACTGCTTTGCTACACTATCAGACTCTTCCATATTATCAAGTGTTACCATAAAAGAGTTTGGCAGAGGATTTTCTTTTTCTAATCCATCTAGTAAATATGCTTGCTCTTTCCATTCTCTTTCCATAGACTTTAGAGCTTGTGATTTTGATTGAAATGTTGTTTCTGCTACTCCATCTATATTTTTAATATCTTGCTGTACTTTATCAATATCTTCTTGTTTAAGACCATCTTTAACATAAACTTGGATCTTATCAAACTGATCTTTGGTTGTATTGGTTATACCATTTATATTTAATATAAGAATCAATGTCATACCTAATATAACTAGTGTAGCAGCAACAGATCCTATAGATGCAATACTCATAGTTCTATTACGCCAAATACTAGTAAAACTACTTTTTAGCATACTCAAAAACATTCTAAGCATCATAGCCATACACACCCTTCTCTTCATCTCTTACAATTCTTCCATCTTCTAATGCTACAACTCTTCTTTTCATGAAATTTACAATTTCTTTTGCATGTGTGGCCATAACTACTGTAGTTCCTCTTCTATTTATCTCTTTTATTACCTTCATAACCTCCCAAGCTGTATCTGGATCAAGGTTACCTGTAGGCTCATCTGCAATAAGTACCGATGGCTTATTAACTATAGCTCTTGCTATAGCTACCCTTTGATGTTCTCCACCTGAAAGCTGATCAGGATAACTATTCATTTTATTCCCAAGACCAACCATTTCTAAAACTTTTGGTACTTGTTTCTTAATTTGTCTTGTAGATGCTCCTATAATCTCCATAGCAAAAGCTACATTTTCAAAAACTGTTTTATTCGGAAGAAGTCTAAAATCTTGAAAAACAACTCCTAAGCTTCTTCTTATATAAGGAATTTTTCTATTTTGAGCTTTTGTTATATCTTCATTATTTAAAAGTATTCTTCCTGCAGTAGGTTCTACTTCTTTCAAAAGAAGTTTTATAAGAGTAGATTTACCAGCTCCACTAGATCCTACTACAAATACAAAATCACCTTTTTTTATTGTCAAATTTATATTTGCTACAGCTTTTACGCCATTCTTATATTCTTTACTGATGTTGATATATTCTATCACCATATCACTCCTGTTCTACATTACCTAGCACGATTTTCATGTATACACATTTTATTACTATACACTAACTTGTCCTTTTAGTAAAATCCCTCTGATCTTCATAATATATTAAATACATCATTATACACAATAATGTTCTAAAATATTAGAATATCCTCAAAATCCATTTATTCCTTTAGATTTACCCAATCATTAAAATAATGCTAGAATTATCTTTTCCAAGATTATTTGTCAAATGGTTTATCATCCCACTACTTGTCCAATATCTATATAAGCAAATTCAATCTATTCATATTTTAACTATATTAGTTAAGTTGTTATCAAAGTTCTACAGATACCTATTTTTCGTAACAAACATACTCTATGTAAAAAATAAGTTGTTTGAATGTAATCATTAATTATTCTATAGTCTATATTATAATACTTTTTTGTCATAGTTTTGTAACTAAAAGGACAGGAGATATTACTATTATACGTTATCTCCTGCTCTTATCTAAAAAATCCTCTTGTTTCTTGTATATTTGAGCTAATATATAGATTTTTCACTTTCTTTGTCATATAAATGTATTCTATCCATGTCAAATACAAGTTTTATGTCTCTAGATTCATATTATATCTTCTTGAATCTACTCTAAAAGTAAAGCTTTTTCAATCAATGCTTACATATAAGTAACTTTCTGAATTCATAATTTCTATAACTGCCATATTAGCTATTATGTTATTGTTTTAAGTACCTTCTGTTGATTTTTCACATTCTAAAAATTCAGATAAGACCATAAATTCTTTATCTTTATTTGTAAATTAAGGTTATTTACTGCTGTCATATATCTTATACATATTTTTAATTTTAAGCCCAAACACTAGAATTCCTCCTAGCTATCATTTTATGTAATAATTTTACTACAATATATAAACTATTACTATTATCAAATACCATAATCTTTAGTATAATTACTATAGTATATTTTACAAAAAAGTGGAGGTATAGTTATGGATAAAAATACTTTAAGAAAAGAAATATTATCACAAAGAAAAGCTATGTCGTTGGAAGAAGTAAATAAAAAAAGTGATCAAGTTACAGATTTATTACTTTCATCTGAATATTATAAAAATGCAAAAAACATAATGGCTTATATAGATTTTAGAAATGAGGTCAAAACAGAAAGACTAATAAAAACAGCTTTGAAAGACAAAAAAAATATTATAATTCCTATAAGTGTAGTAGAAACTAGACAACTTATCCTATCTCAGCTATTAGATTATGATAATGAGCTTGAATCTGGTACATATGGCATACTAGAGCCCAAAAAAGAATTCATAAGAGAAGTTGAACCTAGTTGTATAGACTTAGTTTTGATTCCTGGAGTAGCTTTTGATAGAAGAGGTTTTAGAATAGGATATGGAGCTGGATACTATGACAGATTCCTTGAAAAAGTTGATAAATCTGCTCCTAAAATAGCCTTATCATTTGAGTTACAAATGGTATCTAATGCTTTTGAAGGTCCTCATGATTTTCCAGTTGATTCTATTATTACTGAAAATGAGGTAATAATTTGTAAAAGATAAAATGAAACAGCTTCCTGTACATAGGAAGCTGTTCCATTTACTTTATGAATAATTATATTTAAAGTAAATTTTTATTTTTTATACTTTCAATATTTAAGTTATATTTTAATTTAACTTTTATCAGATTTAGCATACTTATTAAGTTTTCTTTGTATAAAGTAACTAATTGTACCAACTGGAAACTTTTCATTTTCATCTTTTTTCCCATATGGTATTCCTGTTAATATTTCAATTCCTTCATCAATAGTTTTTATTGCATATATACTGAACTTACCTTGCCTTACGGCTTTTATAACTTCATCACTTAGCATAAGATTTTCTATATTTTGATAAGGAATTATTACTCCCTCATTTCCAGTTAATCCTTTTATTTTACATATCTTAAAGAAACCTTCTATCTTTTCATTTACTCCACCTATAGGTTGTATAATACCTTTCTGATTAACCGATCCTGTAGTAGCTATTCCTTGATTTATTGGTAGTCCGGATAGACTAGAAAGTAATGCATATAGCTCTGTACTAGAAGCACTATCACCTTCTATGGTATCATATGACTGCTCAAACGTAATACTTGCAGATAGTGATAATGGAGTTTTGGTAGCATATTTTTCTCCTAAATATCCACTTAGTATTAATACACCTTTATCATGAATACTTCCACTTTTTGATACTTCTCTTTCTATATTTATTATTCCATCTTTACCTACAAATGTAGACGCTGTAATTTTACTAGGTTTTCCAAATGAATATTCTCCTAAATCTATTACCGCAAGTCCGTTAATCTCTCCAACCTTCCAAGTATTGGTGTCAATTATTATATTTTCTTTTTCTATCATGTGTTGGATCTTCTCTTCATATTTATTATTTCGATAATACTTTTCATCTATGGCCTTTTTTATGTGTTCTCTTTTTACAACACCTACATCTTCAAATTCAGCCCAAGTATCTGCCTCATACATTATTTCAACAATTCGATTAAATCTAGTTGTTAATTTTTTCTGATGATCTGCTAGTCTTGAACTATATTCTATAATTTCCTCTATTGCCGACTTGTGAAAAGGTCTTAAATTTTCTTCTTTACAATGATTAGCTATAAAAGAAATTATTTTCTTAATATTTTCTTCATTTCTATCCATTTCTACATCGAAGTCTGCTCTTATTCTAAATAGCTCTTTGAATTCATCATCATATAAATAAAGTAATTGATATGTGTAATAATCCCCAATAAGAATTATTTTTATATCAAGTGGAATAGGCTCTGGTTTTATGCTCTCAGCTAATATGCTATCTTTATTTATATTTTCTACCTTAGATTCTTCATTTATAAGACATCTTTTAAGTCCTTCCCACGATACATAATTGGTTATAAGATCTTTCGCTTGTATTAGTAAATACCCTCCATTAGCTTCATGTATAGATCCTGGTCTTATTTTTGTATGATCTGTTTTTAATGCACCTAATTCATTTATGTGTTCAACTTTACCTAATAAGTTATAATATAAAGGGTTTGATTCCTTTATTACCGGTGCCCCTTGCCTATCAACATTGTTTATAAATAGATTTACCTCATATCTTTTAAAAAAATCCTCTAGCAGTTTATTTTTGCTTAATATATTTTTAAGTTCTTCTTCCTCTTCTTCATCTTCTAAGAACTCATCTAAATTTAATATTATATCCTCCTGCATCTTTATAATATAATTTCTTACTTTATTATTGTCTTCAAATTTCTGTAAAAGTGAGTTGAATCTCGAATAAATAAGCTCGAATGCAATTTCTTCGTCTAATTCTTCTAATTTATCCCTTAACACATCTTCTATTTCTCTTAATCTTTTTACTATCTCTAAAGTCTTTTTACTAAGTTCATTAGAATTTTCTTTTATTTTAGTTACTTCTTCTTTTGGTAATGACTTTATGTCTTCATCTTTTATTAGCTCTCCATTTACGATAGGAATACTTAACAACCCTTTTTCTGTTTGTTTAAATACGAAGTTATATTCTTTTGCTGTCTCATTTAATTCACATATTACTGACTCTATCTTCTTCTTAAAATAATTATACACTATAGCTCTTTTATCTTCGTAATCCTTAGACGAAAATATTTGTGGAAAATCTATTTTTAAATTTTCTATTATATCCTCTACTTCTTTTTTAAATATAATCCCATCTCCTGATTTAAAACTTAATGCTATAGGACTATCTGGTTTATCAAAGTTATACACATAACACCAATCGTCAGGAGTTTCTTTCTTACTAGCAAACTCTGATGCCATTGAATATGAGTGGCTACTTCTCCCAGTTCCGGAAATGCCTGAAACAAATATATTATAACCTTTCTTTTTTATAGATAATCCAAATTCTAGTGCTCTTACTCCTCTTTCTTGACCTATTATATCTTTTAATGGATTAACATCGTTAGTATTACTAAATTTAAATTTGGATAACTTACATTTTCTTTTTAACTTAGAAGCTGGTACTTTCAGATCATATATCAAGCCATTCACCTCCTGAATTTAAATTTTAACTAAAAATAAATTTTAATAGCAATATTATTTTTAGTTATAATTCCTTTATATTCTAAAACAAAAAAAAATTGACTGTCACACTCAAAATATATACAAAAAAGATTAAAGTCACTATATTTTAATAGTGACTTTAATCCTCATATTCTACTTCTAACTTTATTTTATCTGGTAATTTTTCTAATTCTGTTTTTACTACAACTACAGGATAGGTAATTATTTGTGCGACCATTTCATCATGTTTAGGATCTTTATATTTTGCATATGCTACCAATTCAAAGTTTTTATTACTATCTACTTTAGTAATTTTCTCTAGCTTTACAGAATATCCAGCGGTTCTTTTTTCTCCTCTAGTTACTATTACATATATTTCATTGTTTACTTTACACGCCAAAGCTCTTTCTTCTCCTAAGTACCTGGGAATTAATTCTTGTATTTTAGTTGGAGCTTCGCTTGTTTCAATAGTTTTGAACTTCACGTCTTGATCACCTTCGTTTTTAATTATTTTGGGAATAAATATTAACCCTACAATTATTAATAATATAGCTGCTAAAATTCCAAATTTCTTCACTAAATACCCTCCTTATACACTTGTGGGATATCTATCTTATTATTTTATTAATATTACTATTAATATTAACAGAAATGGGTATTTATGATTTAAAGTGTTTTATTATTATTTTACATATAGTTATATATTCTAATAATATTTTTATAGAATTAATTTTATACATTCCTAAAATATTTTTAGACCTCTCTTTATATATTTATATTCAATTTGGATTACATTTGATATATTATATAGTATATTTATATGTATTTATAAAAAACCCTTATTCTAGTACTAGAATAAGGGTTCTATTATTTTAAAAGATTAACTAAATTTATTTTTTCTTTTTTAGTACTACTTTTCTAGCTGACTCAGCAATATTTTCAGGAGTAAGACCATATTTCTTCAATAAGTCATCACCACTTCCAGATTCGCCGAAAGTATCATTAACTCCAACTCTAATTAAAGGAACTGGGTAATTTTCAGAAATAACTTCTGCAACAGCACTTCCTAGTCCACCTATTACATTGTGTTCTTCTGCTGTCACTATTGCACCTGTTTCTTTTGCTGATTTTATTATAATATCTTGATCTATAGGCTTTATTGTATGTATATTTATAACTCTAGCATTAATCCCTTCTTTTGATAATATCTCTTTAGCTTCTAATGCCATAGATACCATAATTCCTGTTCCTATTATAGTTACATCATTTCCATCTGATATTTGAATCCCTTTTCCAATTTCGAATTCATAGTTACTTTCATCAAATATTACTGGTACCTTACTTCTTCCTAATCTTATATAAGCAGGACCAACATGCTCTGCTAATTTTAAAATAGCTTTTTTAGCTTCAATTCCGTCAGCTGGGTTTATAACAACCATATTAGGTATTGTTCTCATTATACTTATATCTTCTAAAGCCTGATGCGATGCTCCGTCTTCTCCAACAGTAAGTCCTGCATGAGTAGCAGCAACCTTTACATTTAGTTTTGGGTAAGCAACTGAATTTCTTATGATTTCAAAAGCTCTTCCAGTGGCAAACATAGCAAAAGAACTAGCAAAAGGTATTTTTCCAGTAGTTGAAAGTCCTGCTGCTGTTCCTATTAAGTTTTGCTCCGCTATTCCCACATTTATAAATCTTTCAGGAAATTCTTTTTGAAATTCTGCTGTCTTCGTTGATTTTGATAAGTCAGCATCTAGTACAACAACATTTTTATTTATTTTACCTAATTCTTTTAGAGCTTCTCCATAAGCATCTCTTGTAGCCATAGCTTTTGCTGTCATTAGATTTCACCCCCAAGCTCGTTAAGTGCCTGATTCGTTTGTTCATCATTTGGTGCATTACCATGCCAACCTGCTTCATTTTCCATGAATGATACACCTTTTCCTTTAACTGTTTTAGCTATAATTATTGTAGGTTTTTCTTTTAAGTTTTTGCTTTTTTCAATTGCCTTTATTATTTGTTTAAAATCATGTCCATCGATTTTTATAACATTCCATCCAAAGGCTTCAAATTTTTTATCTATTGGCTCTATATTCATTACTTCTTCATTATTTCCATCAATTTGAAGTCCATTATGATCTAAAAAAACTGTTAAGTTATCAAGTTTATAGTGAGCTGAAAACATAGCAGCTTCCCAAATCATTCCTTCTTGAACTTCTCCATCTCCTAATAAAGCATAAACTCTATAACCTTTATTATCTATTTTTCCTGCTAATGCTATTCCATTGGCAGCTGATAGTCCCTGTCCTAACGATCCTGTAGACATATCTACTCCAGGTGTTCCTTTCATATCAGGATGCCCTTGTAACATAGAATCTATCTTTCTAAGTTTCATTAATTCTTCTTTGGGAAAGTATCCCTTTTCCGCTAATGTAGCATATAACACGGGAGCTGCATGTCCTTTTGATAGAACAAATCTATCTCTATCTTCCCATTTTGGATTTTTAGGATCTATTTTCATTTCTTTAAAGTATAATGTTGTTAATATTTCACATGCAGATAATGATCCACCAGGATGACCTGATTTAGATTCATGAATCATATTTATTATATTCTTTCGTAACTTATTTGAAATTTCTTTAAGCTCACAATAATTATCCATTAGTGAAAAAAACCTCCTATTCTATTTTAAAGTCTTTAAATCCTTCTCCTAAGACTTCATTGATATCTGTAACTATTATAAATGCATTTGAATCTATAGAGTGAACAATTTTTTTGAGTTTGTATATTTGTGATCTAGTAACTGCGCATAGAATTATATCTTTATCATTACCACTATAAAAACCTCTACCTTTTAGTACTGTTACTCCTCTTTCTAGTTCATTTAAAATCATACTTCCCATCTTATCTGAGTTTTCTGAAATTATGAAAAACGCTTTACTATAGCTAAGCCCAGCTAACATTATATCAATTACCTTTATTGTAACATAAAGAGTTATAATTGAGTATAAAGGTATTTCTAAATTCATACTAACAAATCCTGACATTACTATAACTGTAAAATCTATCATCATCATAAAAGTCGATATATTAAAATGTGGGAATTTTTTGTTCAACATTACACCCGCTAAATCAGTACCACCTGTGGTTCCTCCTGATCTAAATACTATCCCTGATCCTAGTCCCATTAAAGCACCACCAAATATGGAAGCTAGTAAAAAATCATTGGTTGCATGTGTAGTAGGAATAATCCACATAAAAAAAGATAGCATTATAATTCCGTAAAAAGTTTTTACGCCAAAAGCTTTTCCTACTATAAAAACTCCCGCTATAAATAAAGGAATATCTATTAATAGATTAGTAAGCCATATCTGTATTAAACCATTAGTAACTTTCGTTGTCATGATTCCTATTCCAGTTACTCCTCCAGGAGCAAATCCATTTGGTTCTATAAAACCCTTAATGGCAAAAGCCATAATAAAAGTTCCTATAGTGATACCTATGTAATTAAGTATATTCTTATACCATGGAATATTTTTCAAAGCAATTCCTCCATGCACAGTACATTTTTATTTTAATTTAGAAAATATTTATTCTCTATTCTACAACATTGTCTCTCGAAAAGAGTACAATAAGTATAAATAGGGGAAGTACTATTTGTCTTTTTATTCTTTTAGGCTCTTTTATCAATCTATATAACCATTCTAATCCTAGTTTTTGGTATATTTCAGGAGCCCTTTTAACTTTCCCAGCTAATACATCAATAGTTCCACCGTTTCCTATTATAACTTTACAGTTTAAACTATCCTTATTTTCCTTTATCCATTTTTCTTGTTTAGGTGCTCCAAATCCTACAAATAGTATATCAGCACCTGAAGCATTTATTTCATTTATAATTTTATTTTCTTCTTCATGTTTAATATGTCCAGTATGAGTTCCTTTAAAATACCCATTATGACATCCAGCAATTTTTATGTTAGGATATTTTTCTTTTATTTTTAAAGCTGCCTCTTCCGAAACACCTTCTTTTCCTCCTAGTAGATACAAGCTATACCCTAATTCATTTGCTACTTCCAAAATTTTTACTGATAAATCAAATCCTGTAACTCTTTCTGGTAATGGTTTCTTTTTTATTCTAGAAGCATATACTAATCCTATACCATCTGGAACTACTAAATTTCCTTCATTTAATATACTTTTTAGTTCTTGGTCTTTTCTAGTTTCCATGATTATCTCAGTATTAGGCGTATATACAACTTTGGTTTCATCTTCATTTAAAAATTCTTTTATTTTATTTGTGGCTTCATCTAATGTTATTTTATTTACGTCTACTCCTAATATCTTAATAATGTTATTCATATTTTTCTCTCCTAATCTTTAAAATGTCTAAAGCCAACATTACATTATCAAGAGCTTTATCTTTTAAGTTTTCATTCAACTTATATAAGTTTTCTTTAATTACTTCTCTATTATTCCAAACTTTTTCTACTTTATCACACAAATCTTCTAATTCTAGAGTATTTATATCACATCTATATTCAAGTTCTATTAGATCTAAAAATCCATCTATCTTAGGATCATATGTTATTCCTATCATTGGAACTGATTGAGTAGCAGCATATATTAGAGAATGTAGTCTCATTGCTATTATAAACTCTAGTTTGCTTACTATTCCCATAATATCTTCAACACTATAGTTATTTTTGAGAACATAACAAGAGTTGTTTTTTGCCATCTTAGCAATATCATTACTTATTTTTAAATCTTCTGGATAGTGCATAGGTATAAATATGATATTTGCATCATATTTATTCTTTATAAAATGAATAGTTTCTGCAACTATTCTCTTTAAATTTTCACTATTTTCCCAGTCTCTAATTGATATTCCGATTAACTTTTTATCTGTAGGAATTTTTTCAGATTCTAAAATATCATTTATCCTTTTATCTTCTGACGGTATTAATGTAAAAACAGGGTCTGATGTTACAAGACATTTCTTTTTTACGTTTAAATCTTCTAATGTCTTCTTTGAATTATAGTCTCTCAACGTTATTAAATCAACATTATTTAATATAACCCTGGTCAAGAACCTATTAATTTTTTTATTTATAGGTCCTATTCCATTGGCATACACCATAACAGATTTTCGTAAAATTTTAGCAATGGCCATAACCGCTAGATAGTACAGTATAGATCTTGTACTTGTAACGTCTTGTAAAAGACTCCCTCCACCACTTATAAGTAAGTCTGCTTCATTTATAGCTTTTACCACTTTAAAAAAGTTTATCCTATTTATAGCTTTAATTTTGTATATTTTTTCAGTAGCTTCAGGAGTCCCAGAAAGAACAGAAATTTCTATATTTTTATCTAACCTTTTTAAATCATTAACGATAGCTTTGAGTATAGCATCATCTCCACTATTGTTAAATCCATAGTATCCAGATATTAGTACTTTTCTTTTATTCTCCATAGAGATTACTCCTTCAAATGAGTTTTAAACTCTTTGTATTGTTGAACAAAATTACTACTCTTCTATAGTTTCAACTTGTAGTTTATAATTTAAAAGTGCTATAGCGACTATCACCCAAAAAGTTATTATTATTCTTCCGTTAAAAAACACATTCTCCACCAGTCCATGAGCTAAAAGTCCACACATACCACTAGCTACTCCTATAGCTAGTATTTTGAATTTTTTATCTATTCCTTTTACATAACTTATAAAGCTTGCTCTAAAAGTATTAATTACTACTGCAATAAAAGATAAAAATCCAAAAATTCCTGTTTCAACTAATATTTGAAGATATATATTATGAGAATGCACTGCTATAATTCCTAGTCTCATATAATTTGGATATATAGCTCTAAATGCACCTATACCTATTCCTATCCCTGATATAATATAATCCCTTATCATATCTATTGTTGCAAGCCACAGAGGGAATCTATACGAAGTAGAAGAATCTTTTACATTGGTTATAGTATTAATTCTTGTTAATATAACATCTGGTGATACTAAAATTAATCCTATTCCAGCTAAAAAATAAACTATAAAAAGCCTTCTATCTACGAAAAATGCAAATACAACTGCTGCAATTGCAATGCCTACCCATCCACCTCTTGAAAATGTAAGGAGAAGACATAAAAGTTGCACACCTACAGCTCCTAAGTAAAATAACTTTTTAAATCTATTTCTTTCACCCCACAACATTGATACTCCCAGTGGTATTGTTAGTAAAAGATATTCAGCTAATACATTTGGATTTTCAAGTGTTGAGTATACTCTGGTTTTCAAATCTGGATTAAGCTGTTTGTCAACCCAGCTTTCATCTAAAGCTATCCCAACTTTATATTGATATAATCCATATAATGAAACGAGTAAAGACGCTAGAATTATTAGCATTATAAAACGCTTAAATGTTTTTTTATCTTCTATCAAATTTATTAGTAAAAATGGCATAGATATAGCAATTATATATATTAATAGTTGCTTGATACTTTCTTTAAATGCAAAAGATGATACTGTAGCAAATACTAAAGTTATTATGAAGAATATTATAGAGTACTTAAAAGGTAATTTTTTAAACTTTTTATTTGGATTTATAATAAAATTTAATATGAAAGATCCCATCACTAATGCATATAATAGTGTGGTGTACTTTAGAGATACAAATGGTATAATAAATACCAGTAAAAATAGCCCTATTTGAGGGCTGACTAGAGTCAGTATTGTTCCTACAAGTCCACCAACTATCTTAATAGCCGTTGTCAAAGGAAATAAAAATAAAAGTACACCTATAATAATTCCTGCAAGTACGCCAATAAATGGTGTATAATCTCTTTTTAATCTTAATTCCATATTAACACTCCTCATTAGACTTTTCACTTAAAAGTCTGTTGATTATCTTTACAAAGCTACTATTTGACATCATATCTTTCAATTTTACATTACTAAATGCAATAATATATAGAATTACAGATATTATTATATAAATTATAGCTTTGTTTATAGTAAGTGAACCCGTGACAACCTTTAGTATTCCAAAAGTAATTAAAGTTGTTCCGCATGTAATACATATAAAAGATACTATACTACCTAGAATATTGTTATATGCATTTTTAGAAAAGTCTATTAACCTACTTTCCACAACTGATTTTTTAAAAATAGATCTTATAAAATCAAATATTCCATATATTACTTTAGACAATAAGTTCAATATTTTTGTTATTAAACTTTTATCTTCTATGTCTTCCCTATATCTAAGTAACTTAGATACAATATAACTATTTAACATACTATTTCCAACAAATGAAACAAATCTAGTTAAAATATTGTAAATAAAGCTACTTTTTAATATTCTTAAAAAGCTATCATATGATTTATTAAAATAATTTAAAATAACACTATTTTTCATATTATCATCCTTTTATATGTCTTGTCCTTTAATTACAAACACTGTAGAATCTAAAACATACAACTTAGTTTTTAAAAGTAATCTATTTCCAACTCTTAATTCTTTATTGCCTGAAACTATTGAATTTTCATTAACTACTGCATTTGCATCAATATCTATATACAAATCATATCTTTCTGGTATTTCTGCCTTTTTTATTTCACCTTTACCTGTTTTAACTTCTTTGATTGCTGGTTTAACTTCTATATTTTTTATTTTACCGAAAACTATTCCTGTATCGTATTCTTTTACAACATCTCCAACTTTTATTTTATCTAGACTAAATTTTTCTCTTTCCTTAACATATAATCTAACATTCAATTCCTTCGTACCTAAGGAAGTATTTTGTTTGACTCCTTTGACTTTATATAAAGCCCCCACCCCTAAGACAACTATTAATAAAACTATAAATAAATCCAGTATATTAACTTTACCGAATAATTTTCCTTTTTTATCTATAATAGGCATATTAGTCCCTCCTATTTGTTATTTGGAATTTTTATATCTGTAACTTTTGTCTCTATAGCTGTTATATTATCTTTTAATCTAATCGTACCTTCATATCTTACTTCTCTTCCACCAAGTTTTACAAAATCATCTGTAACTTGTCCTTCCCCTTTTAATGTCAAATATATTGTATATCTATCTGGCATTTTACTCTTTACGATTCTTCCATCACTAGTCTCTACAAAGTCATATGCTTCTTCAACTTTTTTATCAATAACTTCTCCAAAAATTTCATTGTTATCACTATCACTAAATATATTTCCTTTATTTATAACATCAACACTTTCTTTCTTTACTCCTTCAACTCTAACAGTTACTTCTACAGGAACTAAACTTACATTGTTTGTAACTGTCCCTTTCTTTTTTACAAAATAGAGTGATCCTGCTGCAACTACAGCTATCAAAATGAATATAATTCCAAAGTCAATCCAATTAAATTTCTTTTTCATACTACATTCACCTACCCTAACTATTTAAAATTTCATCATATATTTTAACATGATTTCTTGACATACTTTCTGATGAGTATTGATTGCATACTTTGCTGTACAGATTTTCTCCTTGTTCATGTATTAATTTATTATCATTTATAAGAATATTTAACTTTTCGGCAAAATCGTCATACTCTCCAGGTTCAAATAAAAATCCTGTATATTCATCAGACACCAAGTCTTTTATACCTCCTACATTTGAGGAAACAATAGGCTTTTTAAGAAGAGCTCCTTCTAGTATAACATATGGAAAGCTCTCACTATAAGAAGTTATTGTATTAATATCTATTGCATTTAAAAAGCTAAATTGTTCTTTTACAAATCCTAAAAAGTGTACATTCTTGCTTATATTAAGACTTTGAGACATATTTTTTAAGTTTTCTTCTTCTTCTCCATCACCAGCTATAAAAAATTCTACATTATTATTTTTTTCAATAACTTTTTGTGCTCCTTTTAAAAATACATCTAGTCCTTTAACTGGATGTAATCTAGCTAGTATACCTACTTTTATGGATTCTTCTTTGAAACTGATATTATATTTATTAAAGAACTCTTTCGGATCTACAATATTCATTTTAATATTTGTATCTATCCCATTATATACAGTAAATATTTTATTTTTATTAAATCCTCTACTTATCATCATTTCTTTAAAGTTATTTGAAACACCTATATAGTAATCCATGCGTTTTAATGCAATATAGTTTAAGTTTTTATAAACTACACTTTTATAGAAATTACCTTTAAAATCTAGTATATAGTCACTATGTATAGTAGTAACAATAGGAGTTTTACAAAATATTTTTATTATTGCTCCTATAAAATTAGCCCTGGCACCATGACAATGTATTATATCATATTTTTCTTGTTTTATCTCTTTTACTAACCTCTTTATAATCGAAAAATCATATCTTTTTTTCTGTTCAAGAACATGTATATTAATTCCTTCATTTAATAACTGTTCGTAAAAATCACCTTTCATGAAGCATATTAGCTTTACATCTATATTTTTTTGTAGTTCTTTTAATAAATTTATGATATGTGTCCTTGCTCCACCTGTGTCTCCACCACTAATTAAATGTAATACTTTCATAAATATTATCCTACTCCACCAAAAGATAGGATCTACCCTCCTTTTTATTAAGGACTTTTATTTAGTTAACTTATACTATTTTCGTAAAGTTCTACTGTTTTTTCTACCATATTAGTTATAGAAAACTTATCTATTACTAATTTCCTAGCATTCTTTTTCTTTTCCAAGTATTCATCTTTATTACTGTACAATTCTAATATACTATTTGCCAAAGCTTCTTTATCTCCATATTCAATCATAGCTCCACAGTTGCTTTGTTCAAATATTTCTGGAACACCTCCAACATTAGTAGCTATAGCTGGTATATTGCAAGACAATGCCTCAAGTATTGAAAATGATATAGCTTCATTTATAGATGGTGAAATATAAATATCACTAGCAGATAAAAGACTTGGTATATCTTCTCTATAACCAGTAAATATGATATTCTCCTCTAATTCTAACTCTTTTATCTTATTTTCTAAATTATTCTTTTCACTTCCATCTCCTACTAATAAACATTTAAATTGAATACCTTTATTTTTTAGTTCATAAAGTCCATCAATTAAAAAATCATGTCCTTTAATCTTCTCAAATCTTGCAGCTGTAATTAAAAGTAATTCATCTTTATCTATATTAAATTCCTCTCTTATATTGTTTACAGCAATAGGTTTAAAATATTCTGTATCAACTCCATTGTATATGGTAGTAATTTTTTTAGAATTGATATTTTCATTTTCTAGTGATTTTTTTACCGCATTAGAGACTGATATTATTCTATCAGCAAATTTAGCAAATACTTTATTAAGCTTATTAATTAAACCACTATACTCATATATAAAGTGGGTAGTCCAAACTACCCTCAACTTAGGATAAAATAACTTAGCTAAAACTGCAATGAAACTTTCTCTTAAAAAGTGAGCCTGTATTATATCTATTTTATTTTTTTTACAATATGAAGCTATCTTGTGGGCAGATTTTATATCATAAACACTATTCATAGGTATAATTTCTACCTCAACGTCAAGTTCTTCTAATTTCCTATGGTTATATCCTTTATGATCACATACTATAAAATATTTTACATTCTCTTTCGAGTTTTTTATTAAATTAATTAAATAAGTCTCAGCTCCACCTTTTTCCATGCTAAAAATAAGATGTAAAACATTCACTATAAGTTTTCTCCTTTCAATGGTCGAATACGACTTTTATCACTAGTTATATCTAAAATTGATTTTTTATATTCATTCTTAAAGATTATACCATAGTTTAATTTCTTTGTTTATATTTACATTATAGTAAAGAGTATTTTTTATAAAAAATCACTTCTTAAGTATATATCTTATAAGTTGCAAATTAGTTTACAATTTAATTAAAAAAGACACTCTTTATGTTTACAAGTATAATATACATAAAAAGTATCTCTATATAGTTATCTATTTATTTTACTGTATATTTTCCTTTTACCATAAAGGTTCCATAAGTAACAACCTCTGCTCCTCTACCATCTCTAGGAATTATTAATAAGTGATTTTTTGATATAATTTCTCCAGCTTCTAAATCTTTTCCTTGTGTGATATCTGATATCCCACCATACTCTCCAATTATAGCCTTTACTGTTCCTGCTCTTAAAATTATTTCCGTTCCTGCATTTCCTATTAATTGTTCTCCAGCTTTAAGTTCTACTATTTTAAATGTCTCACCATTACCTGATGAAATTTCACTTATTTTATTATCTATGTATGTTTTAAGTTCATTTACTTTTGTTTGTACATAACTGACAGTAGTAAGGGGATCTCCTTGAGTTCCTGGATCTGACTGACTTCCAAAAGTAATCTTATATATTCCCAAAGATAATATTAAAACCAAAGATACTATCAAATAAGTTTTCTTTTTATTAATTCTTGATTTCATGCTTGTCCCTCCTTAGACATAAGAATATAAAATATTTAATTTTGCATATATTTATATTATCATAATTTAAGGCTTTATATAATATGATATTCGACTTTCATTTTAAATATCCTGTATGTAAAATAAAAAAACATTATTTCCTAAGAAATAATGTCAAAATTAGATTTAAAATTAATAGCATTTATATAAAATTATTTAAAGATTTATCATACCTATACTTATTTTCAAGCATTCATCAACTTTTTCCATCATATCTTCATCAAAGTGACCGATCTTTTCTCTTAGTCTTTTTTTATCTATAGTTCTTATTTGTTCTAACAATACTACAGAATCCTTTGGTAATCCAAAGTCTGGAGCAGTAATTTCAACATGTGTTGGAAGCTTAGCTTTGTTTATCTGAGATGTTATAGCGCAAACTATAATAGTAGGACTATATTTATTTCCTATATCATTTTGAATAACTAATACAGGTCTAACACCGCCCTGTTCTGAGCCTATAACAGGACTTAAATCTGCATAAAATATATCTCCTCTCTTCACTATCACAATTTTTCACACCCTGTCAAAGTAGCTTCATATATTCCTAATTCCCTTATATCTTCGGCTAAGCCTAACTCAGCTAAAGCCATATTAATCTGGCTCATTTCTCTATATCCACTTTTCATTCTTTCTTTTATCTGGATTTTCTTTCGCTCTCTTAAATATAACTTCATGGCCTCTCGTATAAATTCACTTCTGTTCTTCTTTTCTATAGACACTATTCCATCAACCTCTTCTAGCAAACTGTTAGGTAAGCTAATAATTATTCTCTTTGTTTCGGCCATTATTGCACCTCCAGATCAAAGTATTTATTAGATTTATTTCCATTTCTGGTTGTTTATTACATTCACAAACTCGTATAATCAACTTTATAATTCCCTTCCTAATTAAACCTAATATTAATTATATTATATTCGTATGTCTTCGAGTATATACTCGATTATATATTATTTGCAATAATTATGTCAACAACTCAAGTTTCTTATACATTTCAATATAATTTTATAGTAGATAATCTAATATTTTTACTACTTTTTTATCTTTTATATATACTCTAGGTATTCTTCTGTTCATCATACACATAACTTCATAATTTATCGTTCCAAGTTTTTCCGCAATATCATCTACAGTTGTTATATTTTTTCCATAACCAAATATAGTTACTTCACTCTCTATATCAATATTATCTATAAAACTAACATCTACCATACACTGATCCATACATATTCTACCTATAACAGGAGCTTTTTTATCGTTAATAGTAACCTCATGGTTTCCTGATAACAATCTAGTAAATCCATCTGCGTATCCTATAGGTATGGTTGCTATTTTAGTCTCTTTGTTTGTTACATAAGTTTGACCATAACTAACACCTGTACCTTCACACACGGTTTTTATATTCGAAATTTTAGCTTTCAATGACATAACTGGCTTTAAGTTAACTATATTCTTATTTACATCTTGAGATGGATATAAACCATAAAGCATAATTCCTGCTCTTACTATATCAAAATTATATTCAGGTAAATCTATTATAGCTCCACTATTAGAGATGTGCTTTATCTTTATATATACGCCTCTATTTTCTAACTCATGTATTATATTTTCAAATATCTTAAATTGTTCATGTGAAAATGATTTATCTTTTTCATCAGATTTAGCAAAATGAGAAAAAATCCCTTGTATCTCAAGTCCACTTAATTTATTTATTTTTTCTATTTCATATATATTTTTTTCTATAGGTTTAAAACCTAATCTATTCATGCCTGTATCTATTTTTATGTGTATTTTTGCTATTTTATTTATATTATTGGCTAAGTTTGAAAGAATATAAGCAGAATCATAATTATATATAGTCTGTATAATATCATATTCTATAACATATTTAAGTTGACTGTTAGGCGTATATCCCATTATCAATATCTCATCATCAATTCCAGATTCTCTTAATTCTATTGCTTCTGATAGTGTTGCCACAGCAAACTTATTTATTCCATTATCTGAAAGCATATGAGCTATTGTAGTAGCACCGTGTCCATAAGCATCTGCTTTTACAACTGCCATAATGGAACTATTCTTATTAACTACTCTTTTTATCTCTTCTAAATTATGAATTAAATTATCTATGTTTATTTCTAACCATACTGGTCTAATCTCTTGTAAATCATTTATCATGTCTCTTCCCCCTTGTTACTGTTGCAAGACCTAACCTTTTTAAGTAATTCAATATTAAGTATATATTTTTTCTTACTTTAGTTCCATATTAAATTTGTCATCATTTATCCCAATATTATACTTAACTTCAGAATATTTAACCTCAACCAGAGTTTCCCCTTTATCATCAACTATAATCAACTTATATGGTAAGTGAGTTTTTTTATCTATCCAAATTTGTTCATACTTTCTATACATATTATTTCCTGGTATTTCTGCTTTTACTGTCATATATTCTTTTTCATCTAATGTATCTGACATAATCTGGGGATTTTCTGTAGTAATTAAAATTCTTAAAAAATAACCTATAAAAAGCATTTCATCTTGAAGTTGTTTATAATCTTTAAGTATAGTAAGCTGATTTATTTGAGGACTATATAAATAAGCTTGTTTTCCATTATAAATTGTCATATTTCCTTTGTTATTTTTTGGCTCTAATATTTCTGATATGTATTTATTAGGCTTTTTAAAAGTATGTTTAACTTTGTACTTTTCTGGCTTTTTATTACCTTTTATACTTATTTCTGCTACACAGCTATAATCTTCTATTTGATTTAGAGTTTTTTGTATATCATATAAACTTTCTTCATCAGTTGGCTCAGAACAACCTGTAAAAAAGACTAGTAAAATACTAATAAAACCAACTAATAGTTTTCTCATACTGCCTCTCCTTTTATAAACTGATTTCTTTAATGGCATAAGGTATATTTTCAAGTATGTCTGTAGCTATAGTTCCATATTCTCCTTTTTGCAATGCCGAAATATCGCCTGATAGTCCATGTATATACACTGCTAATATTGAAGATTTAATAGGGTCAAATTTCTGTCCTAAAAAGCTAGCTATTATGCCTGTAAGTACATCTCCACTTCCTGCTGTAGCCATTCCAGGGTTTCCTGTAGTATTTATATAGACATTATGGCTATCACAGACAATTGTATTATTTCCTTTTAAAACAGTTATAACATTATATTCTTTACTTGCTAATTTACTATACTTTATTCTATTTGTTTGAATGTCTGATATACTAACATCTAGTAGTCTTGAAAGTTCTCCTGGATGAGGTGTTATAATAGTTACTCCTTTTCGATTTTTTAATATATCTCTTTCTTTAGATATACAGTTTATACCATCTGCATCTATTACAACAGGTATATCTGTAGATCTTAATACTTTTCTTACAAGTTCTATTCTATAACTATCTACTCCAATTCCAGATCCTATAGCTATTACATCCATATCTCTAATTTGTGATATAACTTCATCTATCGAGTTATCTGTAAAATGACCTTTTCCTGAGTCATTTATAGGAATAACTATAGTTTCTGTAGATTTTATTGAAATTATATCACTTATAGTTTCAGGCACAATAGCGTATACTAGCCCACTTCCTGATCTTAGTGCAGACTTACATGATAAATATGCAGAACCACTCATCCCTTTACTTCCACCTATTATGCCAACTCTTCCATAAGTTCCTTTGTGACTTTCTTTTTTTCTCTTTGGAATCATGTTCTCTACTAGTTTCTTATCTATTATTTTTAAAGAATCTAAGCTATTACCTAAGTACATAATATCTTCATTTATTTTCGATACTTGTCTATAGTGTCTTTTGTCTTCCTCAAATATTGCTACTGATATAGCATTAGTTTTATCATGACTAATAGATAATACTAAGTTATACTCTCCTTTGGCTTCTGCAATTTTTTTAGCATTATCTTTTAAATCAACCATAGGCTTTCCAAGCTCATCATGATATATTTCAATATCAGTCCACTTAAAATCTCTTATTCCCGTTCCTAGAGCTTTACTTACTGCTTCTTTAGCTGAAAATAAGCCTGCTATAGTATTTATATTATTATTTCTACTCTGTATATATTCTATCTCTGAAAAAGTAAATATTCTTTTTAGAAAATCTTTATTTCTATTAAATGCTTTTTTTACTCTATCTACTTCTATAATATCTATTCCTATACCTTTTATCATTATTCCACCACCTTTATAAAAAATAAGTCCTATATAGGACTTATTTATCTAAATATATCTAGTATACTTTTATCTAATGATATCCCAAATATATTGGCCAAAACTTTGACTGTTTGTGCTATAAAATATATAACTGATATCATAAATAAAGCAACAAAAAACAATTTTATAATTCCTTTAGCTTTTTCTGAGAGTTTAAAGTTTTTATTAAATACTCTCATTATACTTTCAACTAATAATGTAAAAACACTAAAAAATATCTCTAAAATACCTAGTATTATCACTATTAACATATATACTTTTAAAGTCAACGCTGACATCCTTTCACATTTTATATTTCATTTAATATACTGTGTGGAATTCTCCCATCCTCTCTAGGTGAGAGATGGATAATACTAATTTGGTAAATACTAGATGTATTTACTAAATTATGATATCATAACTTTAAGAACAACTAAAAACTGAATATATAGAGTTACTATAGGAAATGCTCTATAGTGTAAAATATTCAAGCACTCGCCCAATTGGTATAGCGAAAACCAAGCATATATGCCAATATAGAAGTTCTTATGTTATATTTCGAGGTTGGTTCGACCTTTAGAGCCTAGATAAACTTATCTCATTAGAGATATTGACTAGGAAGCCATTCACTTCTATAAGTGGTGGTAGTTCACTGTCCCAAATTATTATATCATAAAAAATAAAAAAAGAATGCCTTTAAGCATTCTTACTATCTAGTATATCCTTATCTAGTTTGTCTATTTCTTCACTTCCTAATGTATTATGTAAAAAAGTATAAGTCTTATTAATCTTTTCTTCATAGTCAAACTTTTTTTGTATTAAATCTCTTAATTTTTCTCGTAATATATCAAGTTCTTTAGTTATTGATTCATACTTACTCTGACTATCTATAAGATCGCTATATGCATATTTTACAGTGGCTTTGAGAATTTTAAGATTAGCTTCTCTGATTTGTTTTGGAAACTCTTCTAATTGGAATGTAAGATCATCTATATAATCATTTATTTCATGTACATCTCTTTCAGCCTGCTCTAATAAAACGACACCATCTGAAAGATTATTATTGTTGATTTCATCTGATAGTTTTAAAATCTTAGCCATTACTTTTTTCTTTTCTTTCTTTTTATCTTTGAGTTCTTTTTTTATTTCTTTTTCATTATTTATTAAACTTTTAAGTTCTATTTTAGCATTTACTATATCTGAATCTTCTACATCATCGAAAAGGCTTATCCAAATTTCATCATTTATAAGTAAAGGTAGTCTATTTTTAAGTAAAATACTATATTCCAGATCAATCTCCCTATCCTTATCTTTAAATATGTTAAACATTTTTATATTCCTCCTAACTTTAATTGTAATATAAAATGTTTTCCAGTTAAATAGGATTTTTATACTATATTAGGTAATATTGTTTATTCTTTTTAATTCTTACAGTAAAAATCCAGTCGTATATAATATACGACTGGCTTTCTTTAATATCCTCTTAAATATTCATCTATTTCCCATTTATGAACTTTTTCTCTGTATGAATTCCATTCTTTAAGTTTACCTGATATGAACTTTTCAGTCACATGCTTACCTAAAGCATCTTTTACAATATCATCATTCATAAGTTCCTTTATAGCTTCATATAAACTCATTGGGAGAGCTTGTATATCTTTTTCTAGTCTTTCATCTAAATCCATTGCATATATATTTTTGTTAACTGACTTTGGTGGTTCTATCTTATTTTCTATTCCGTCAAGTCCTGCCATCAATACTGTAGCTAATGCTAAATAAGGATTACATGCAGGATCTGGATTTCTTAGCTCTACTCTTGTAGATAGACCTCTTTTTGCAGGTATTCTTACAAGAGGACTTCTATTCTGATGTGACCATGCTATATATACAGGAGCTTCATATCCAGGAACTAAACGTTTATATGAATTAACTAATGGATTAGTAATTGCAGTTAGTCCTTTTGCATGTTTTAATAATCCCCCTACAAAATAAACAGCTTCATCACTTAGTTGGTTTTTAGCATCTGGATCAAAAAATATATTTTTATCACCTTTAAATAAAGACATGTTTAAATGCATTCCTGAACCAGCTATTCCTTCAACTGGTTTTGGCATGAAACTAGCAAGTAATCCTAAATCATCTGCAATTTTTCTTACAACATATCTAAATGTAATTATATTATCCGCAGTAGATAATGCATCTGCATATTTAAAATCTATTTCATGTTGTCCCGGTCCACACTCATGATGAGAAGCCTCTACCTCAAAACCTAAACCTTCAAGAGCAGTAGATATAACTTCTCTTACATCTTCTCCTTTATCTAATGGAGCCATATCAAAATATCCTGCTTTATCGTTATTTTCTAAAACCGGCTCACCTTTTTCATCCTTATTAAATATATAAAACTCTGGTTCTGGTCCAACATAGAATGAATATCCCATTTCTTTAGCTTTTTCTAAAGCTCTTCTTAAAACATATCTTGGACAACCTTCAAAATAACCGCCATCTGGCATGTACACATCACAAATAAGTCTTGCAACTGTAGTTCCATTGTGAGTTTTCCACGGTAATATTACAAAAGTTGATAAATCAGGATATAGATACATATCTGATTCTTCTATACGTGCAAATCCATCTATTGAAGATCCGTCAAACATTACTTCATTATCTATTATTTTATTTAGCTGATTAACTGGCAGAGTTATACTCTTAGCTGTACCTTGTATATCTGCTAATTGTAAAACTATAAATTTTACATCACGTTCCTTAATTAGTTCTTTGATATGAACGATTTGCTCTTCCCTGCTTTTTAGGCTTAAATTCATCCTTCCACTCTCCTTTATCAAATAGGTTAAAAATATTATATAAATATAAAAATTAAAACTAACTTCCCTATCAACAAAAACTCTAATTCTATTTTCCCAGTTTTTTTAAAATATTTCAATTAATTTTAATACTATTTTTTTATTTATTCAACTGTAAATATTTTCTCTATCGACAATATACATTATATTTTGTTATTTGTCTACAAAGAGTAACTTCTAATTAAACTTTAGAATATTATTATTATATATATTGGTTTAGGAGGTTATTTAAGTGGTATGTATCAAAAAAGATTCTAATAACAGTTTCTGTTCAAAGTTGAATGATATTGAAAACAAGGTTAAAAATTTGAGAACATATAATGGAGATCTGGATATAAAAAATCAATATTTTTTACAAAAGCTACAAAGCTTTATTCTATTACTTAAAAGTATCGATCAAGCATTAATTAATAATAATTTAAACGATATGTCTAGTATAGATGAAGACGTATTACACTCAATCAAAGATTGCTTAAATAGTACATTCGATAATATTAATGTAACTAATGAAACTATTCTAGAGTTTCTTCAAAAAATAAAATCTATATACTATGTTATCAAAGAATAGTTTCTTTGTGAATAGCAATAATAAAAGATAAACTTTAGATATTTACTATATACAATAGGAGGTCATTATGACAAAACATAATATAAAATTTTGTGAAAATAACTTTCAATATGAAACAGATAAAATTGTAAAAATACTAGAAGACGATTTTAGTGACGTTGAAGTAGAAGTATCATCTTGCTTAGGATATTGTGGAGACTGTGCTACTTCACCCTTTGCATTAATTGATGATGTCTTTGTGAATACTGATACACAAGAAGAATTGCTAGAAGAAATAAAATCTTATATAGAATAAAGCGCCAAAAACTGGCGCTTTATTTTTCAACTAATATAACTGATGCTATTTCTTTATCAACTGCAACTTGAGTATATCCCACTTGAAATACTAGACTAGGAAATGTCTGTATCATACTTAAATTCATTCCTGGCAATATTCCCATAGCCATTAGTTTTCTAAGAATATTTGCATCTTTAGTATCTAAGTCAGCTATAATTCCAGAGTCACCTTTCTTTAAATCTACTATGGGAACTAGTTTCATAGATTGTATTTTATTGCTCATCTTTCTTTCTACCCCATTTCTTTAAAAACTTTATGAACTTCGGCTCTTTTAAAATCTCATAACCACAATTAGGACATTTGTATTTATCACAATTCTTACTCATAGGACAGCTTGAGCATCCCTTTAAACTTTCTTCTTCATTAAATTCATATCCACAAAAACTACATTTCATTATCCAAGTACCCCAAGTGTAGATAATATCATGTTTAATATATATCCGGATCCAAAAGCAACAACTATTATAAATGCTCCCATAATAAATGCTGTTTTCCATCCTCTTTCTTTTATCATTACTGCAAACTGAGCAACACATGGAACAAATAATGTTAATGTAGCAGCAGAAACCACTAAATTTCTAGCATTTAAAATAGAATCTTTTTGTAAATCAAATAATCCAGCTGCTCCGTAATCCCTTCTAAAGAATCCGAATAAGAATATTTTAGATGTTTCTTTTGGAAGCCCTAATAACCCTACTACAGGTTCCAATCCTCTTACTATCATATCAAATAATCCTGTTATATTTCCGATCCATATAAGAACACTAGCAAAAATGAAAAGGGGAATTATCTCTATGAAATACCATTGCATTCTAGTATATGTTTTTGATAATACATTACTTATTCTAGGCATCCTTAAAGGTGGGACTTCCATATAGAAGCTAGGTTTTTCACCTGGTATAACTTTAGATGCAAGGTATCCAATAAATAAAAATACAAATATCATAAATATAATCCATATAAGTAAGGCAATTTTATTTCCAGATAGTAAAGCTAAAATGACCCCTAATTGAGCTGAACATGGTATAGCTAAAGCTAATAACAATGTAGCAATTACTCTTTCCCTCTTTGTCTCTAAAGTTCTACTAACCATTGTTGCCATAGTATCACAACCAAATCCTAATACCATAGGAATTACAGCTCTACCATTTAGTCCTATCTTTTTAAATACTCTATCAACTAACATTGCAAGTCTAGGTAAATAACCGCTATCTTCAATTATCGAGAAAACTAAGAAGAAAGCTCCAACTATTGGTAAAACTATTGCTATTGCATATCTAAAACCTAATGTTATAATACCATATTCATTTGCTATTAAATCTTGTAACCAATGCCATGGAATAAGCCCGTTTACTATCTTATCAACAAATGGATTTATATATGCTTCAAATATGTTAGCTTCAAGAAAATCAACTACAGTACCTGCTCCAAATACACCTACAAATTTATATAACCCAAAATAAACAACTAATAATAAAATTGGTATTCCAGTTATAGGATTCATAGTTAATTTACTTAAAGTATTAGATATACTATTATTGCTTGTCTCTTTTTTTGTAACTACTGAATCAGCTAACTCCTCAACTTTATTTTGTCTATAAATAGAGATAACATAGCTAAGTGGCTTTTCAAATTGTGATTTAGTTTCTTTTATAATATCTCTTATACTATGAAAGTTATTTACTTCTTGATCTTTTACCATATTAACTACATCTTCATCCTCTTGTAGTAATAAAAGAGCAATGGATCTCTTAGATAGAATATAGTCACCTTTTAATGCTTCCGTAATTTCATTTATTGAATTTTCTATAGTATCTTCATAATTAACACTAAGCTGTTTTGACATATTTATCTACCCTCTCTTTTAGCTTATCTATACCTTTATTTGTTGCAGCAATAGTTGGTACAACTGGTATGCCTAACTCTTTTTCTAATTTATTCACATCTATTTTTAACCCCATACGTTCTGCTTCATCCATAATATTTAAGACTAAGATAACATCAATACCAGCCTCGATTAGCTGAATTGTTAATGGTAACATTCTTTTTATATTTTTAGCATCAATAACATGTATAACTACTTTTGGTTTTTCTGTAAACAACAAATCTCTTGTTACTTTTTCTTCCTCAGTTATACACATTAGTGAATACATCCCTGGAGTATCTATAACTTCATACTCATTCCCCTTTATTTTACCTTTGCCTCTTGAAACTTCAACAGTTGTTCCTGGATAGTTAGATACAGTTACATATGCTCCAGTAAATCTATTGAATATAACACTCTTACCTACATTAGGACTACCTACTAATGCAATTTTTTCTAAACCATTAGTATTATGATTAACTTCTCCTTCACAATTGTGACCAATTAATATAGAAGCCATTTTTTTATACCATGGTGTTTTATTTTGACAACAATCCATAAAAGCCCTCCTCTAACGTCATTGAAAATCATTATCAATAATTGCGTAAAAAAACAGATAGTTTTATCTACAAAAAAATAAAACTCTATTTACCATAAATGACCATTTAATCCTATGTAAAACGATTTTCTTAAGAATTCTATAAACAGTATAGTATATTTCATCTACTTTAATCAATATTCTAAAAAAAACCTTAATTCTTCATATTTCTTCAATTTAGGTCATATAGCTTAGTTAGTATTAATAACCTCTGATTTTCATTTTATAAATAAGTTCTAAATTTATATCATTAAAATTAGTTTACCCGAATTTTATAATTCAATCTATAAATACAAAATGAGACTTTCAAAAAAAGTCTCATTTTGTATTTTATGATGTTATAATTATCAAATATAAATGAAATTTAGTCTAATAATATTTTAGGATTATCTTTCAATTAAATCTTTTGCCATTTTTTCAGAATTATAGATTACTTTTTCAATGTCTATAGTTTTCAATTCTCTATTTTCCATTAATATCTTACCATCTACGATAACTGTATCTACGTCTGAAGCTTGCACCGAATATGCTAAAGAAGACATCAAGTTATATCTTGGATATAAATGTGGTTTGTTTAAATCAATTAATATTATATCTGCTTTTTTATTAATTTCTATTGAACCTATTTCACTTTCAAGTCCTATTCCTTTAGCTCCATTTATAGTTGCCATTTTAATAGCTGTAGATGCCGGAACTGAAGTAGGATCAGTATTAATTCCTTTATTAATTAAAGCAGCAAGATTTATTTCTTCAAACATGTTTAAGTTATTGTTACTAGCTGATCCATCTGTACCAAGAGCTAGATTTACTCCTGATTTTAACATTTTATCTACTGGTGCAAATCCATTTCCTAATTTTAGATTACTTCCAGGGTTGTTTACTACACAAACATTTTTCTCAGCTAATATTTTTATATCTTCATCAGATACGTATACACAATGAGCTGCTAGTGTGGGAAGTTCAAATAGGCCTATATCATTTACATGCTGTATAGGTGATTTTCCAAATGCTTTATAACTATCTTCAATCTCCTTCTTACTTTCTGAAAGATGTACATGAATACCAAGATTATATTCTTTAGCTAATTCTATAGCTCTTCTCATATATCCAGGCAAACATGAGTAAGGTGCATGAGGAGCTATTCTTGTAGTTATTCTACCATCTGCTTTTTCATTCCATATTTTTATGAACTCTCTTATTTCTTCAAATTCTCTATTATCGTCTTCATCTTTTCCTACCAACCCTTTAGACAATACTCCTCTTACTCCTGTTTCTTCAACAGCTCTTGGTATACCATCTGTAAGAAAATACATATCAGAAAAACTTGTAATTCCAGACATTATCATCTCAGCTATGCTAAGCATTGAACCCCAATATACATGCTCTCCTGTTAATCTTTTTTCTAAAGGCCAAATTCTTTCTGTAAGCCACTCCCAAAATGGAATATCATCTGCATAATTTCTAAATAAAGACATTGGTATATGAGTATGTGCATTTATTAGTCCAGGCATTACTAATTTATTTGTAGCATCTATAGTTTTATCTGCATTGAAATCATTAGGAATTTTTCCTATATACTTTATTTTATCTCCTTCTATGCCTATACTAATATTTTCTATAATTTCATCATTTCCATTCATCAATAATGCAGTACAATTTTTTATTAATATTTTCATAAAACTACACTCCTTAAAACGCTTTATTTATATATAATAAATATTTGCATATGGGTATGACTTTTCTAAGTATGAGTATTGTCTTCACTAGCAGGCTCTATATGAACTATAACTTCTTCTACTCCTAAAATATCTTTTTTCAATGTATCTTCTATTCGATGAGATAGTTTATGACAATAATCTATGTTATGATTTTTATCTATACCAACATGTAAGTCTATCATTATATGATTTTGTTTTCCTCTTGTTCTAATTTTGTGACAATATATTACTTCTTCAATTTCCATAACTATTTTATGGATTTTTTCAGCCTCTATCATCTTACCATCTATTAGTACATTTATACCTTCTCTTAATATTTGTATACCAGCTCTACATATTAATATAGCTATGATAGCAGATATTAAAGTATCTATAAATATATAACCTAGCTTAATAGCTATTAAGCTAACTATTACAGAAATAGATACATAAATATCACTTTCCGTATGCTTAGAGTCTGAAATTAAAATACTACTATTCAATTCTTTTCCTTTTTTAGACTCGTACCTTACAACTAAAATATTTATTATTAATGTTAGTATCATAACTATAAAGCTAAATACATTAATTTTCGGTACAACAGGATTCATGAATCTATTATATGAATTTACTAATATCTTAAATGAAACTATAAATAGTGCAAAACTAATTACAATAGTAGACAATGTCTCTACTTTATGATGTCCATATGGATGGTTTTCATCAGCAGGCTTAGATGCTATCCAAATTCCTATAAGTCCTACTACGTTAGACGCTCCATCTGAAAAAGAATGAAATCCATCTGCTATCATACTGGAAGTCTTCGTCATTAGTCCATATATAAGTTTAGCAAGAGCAACAAGTATGTTAAGTCCCAATATTAATGCCAATGTATTTCTTACCTTTAAATAATTATCTTTATATGTCATTTTATTCCCCTCTTTAAATTATAATCATATTTATGATACCCAGTTAAGTCATAATAATAGCATTATTTATATAATAAAAGAAAGTCACCGCAAATTTGCCATGACTTCTTCTTTATTTACCTTATATTTCAGACATTTCTACTTTTACATCTGTACTTTCATCTATAGTTTCATTAATGTGACTACTAATATTATCAGTATCATATATATCTTCATTATTTACTGGTAATTTTATTATAAACTCACTTCCCTTATTTTCTTCACTTACTAATTCTATGCTACCACCATGCATTTCTATTAATGATTTAGTTAAGCTTAGTCCTATTCCACTACCTTGATAATCTTTTTTATCAGCTTGTTTAAATCTTTCAAATATAACTTTTTGTTTATCTTTTGGTATTCCCATACCATTATCTTTTACAGAAATACTAACATAATCATCATCTTCACCTAAAATATCTACCCATATGTTTCCATTTTTAGGTGTGAACTTTAATGCATTTGATATTAAGTTCAATACAACACGTTCTATTTCCACTGGATCACAGTATATATATTTTTCTTCAACATCTGTGTCAATTAAGAGTTCTAACTCTTTTTGTCTAGCGTATTCAGTTGCAGATAACACTGTCTCTTCAACTAAACTTACTATATTTACTTTTTTAACATTTAGTTTATACTGCTTTGAATCTATCTTAGAAACATCTATTATATTATTCACTACTCTTTGGAGTCTATAACAATTCTTTTTAATTAGATCAAGATGTCCTCCTAGTTTTTCAGAAGAATACGATATTTTATCCTCTTTTAAATAATGTTTACTTACCTGTAAAGTTCCTAAAATTAAATTCAAAGGTGTTCTCAGTTCATGTGATAAATTAACAAAGAAATCATTTCTAAACTTCTCTATCTCCATTTTTTCATTAAAGAGCTCTTCATTTTCTTTAAGCTTTTCTTTTAAAACAAGTTCTGCCTTCCTACGCTTTTCTACTTCTTCCATTAGATACTTATTGGTTTTATCAAGTTGAGAAGTTTTTTCACTTATCATTTTCCCTAAAAGTTTAACATAATTTAATGATAAATACACAATTATAATTATTATCAATATGTATATGCAGTATGCCCACCAAGTCCTCCAATAAGGAGGATTTATTTTTATCTTTACTGAGGCTCCTATGTCGTTCCATACACCATCACTGTTAGCACCTTTTACTTTTAATACATACTTTCCAGGACTTAGATTAGTATAACTAGCATAGTTCCTTCCTCCATTATCTTGCCATTTATCGTCAAATCCTTCTAACATATATTTATATCTATTATTATCAGTATTCTTAAAATCTAAAACATTAAAGTTAAAAGTAAAAAAGTTTTGCCTATAGGATAATTCTACTTCTTTTTGTTTTAGATTTTCAAGATCTATATCATCATCATAATGAGTCTTCATTACTCCTAACTTCACTCTAGGCACTTTATATTGAATATCTATCTTTTGAGGATTTACAATATTAAAACCATTAGTTCCCCCAAAGATAAGATCTCCATCTTTGCTTTTATAAGCTGAACCTGATAGAAACTCCTTTCCTTGAAGTCCATCCATAACATCAAAATTGGCTACTACTTTTTCAAGTTTAGTATCAAACTTAAAAATTCCATTTGCTGTACTTACCCATAAGTACCTTCCTTCTGCTAGTATTCCACGTATAGTAACAGTTATTAATCCATCTTTTTCTGAAAAAACATCAAATACCCCAGTTTCTTTATTAAACTTATTGAGCCCATTATCTGTCGCTAGCCACAAATTTTTTTCTTCATCTTCTGTTATATCAAGTATATAATTACTACTTATACTTTCGTTATTTCCAGAAACATTTTGATAAGTTTTAAACTCATTTCTGTATTTATTAAATCTAATAAGACCTCCGTGTATGGTTCCCATCCATAATATACCATCACTATCTTCGTATATTGTTTTTATAAAATCACTACTAAGTCCATCGCTAACAGTATACTTTCTTTTAGCTTTTCCTGTTTCTTCATCAAGTAAGTATAATCCCTCTCTTGTTCCAACCCAAATATTCTCTTCTAAATCTCTATAAACTGTATTAACTTTATCAGTTATTGATAACTTTGATTTATTATTATAATCATTTCCATATATCTTAAATTCTTCAGTATTTTTATTAAATGCAGATATCCCTCTATCTGTTCCTAACCATAGAATACCTTTCTTATCTTCATGTATGCTATATATAGCATTTGATCCTATCTTTGAATTTGAAGTATCATAGTATTTAACCTTTCTGTTTTTAAGGTCTACCTTATTCAATCCACCTTCTCGTGTTCCAGCCCATACTATCCCTTCTTCATCTTTATATACAGAAAGGACCACATTGTCGTTTAATGAATCCTCAAACACTATATTCTTTTTATATGCAGAAAAAGGAGCATTAGGATTAAATCTACTAACTCCACTATCTTGAGTTCCTACCCAAATTATATCATTTTGATCCTGATAAATTGTCTGTATATTACTACTCATTATTCCATATGGAGTATTAAAATCAGCAGAATATTTTACAAATCTATTATTTTCACTATCATAAAATGCTAAACCTGCACCTGTTGTACCAATCCATATAGTTCCTGATTTATCTTTAAGTAATGAAGTTATATTGTTAGATCCTATACTATAATCTACTTTTTTATCTTGATTTTTATTGTCAGATTTTTTAAATACAGTAAACTTCCCAGTATTTCTATCTAACTTGTTCAATCCATCTTTTTCTGTTCCTATCCATATGTTACCTTTATTATCTTCTGTTATAGCTGTAATATTATTGCCACTTATACTATATGGATTATTAGGATCATGTTTATAATGCTTAAAACTTTCAGTCTTCTTATCAAACTCATTTAATCCATAGTTTGTACCTACCCATATTTTTCCCCTTTTATCTTCATACATTACATTTACTCTATTATTACTTATACTTTTAGGATTGCTAGGATTATTTGTATATCTTTTGAAATGACCTTTACGTTTTATAAATTTATTAATTCCAGCATCTTCTGTTGCTATAAACATATCTCCATCTCGGTCTATAAGAATATCTTCTACTTTATTACTACTTATACTTTTAAGATCAAATGAATTAAATTGGAAGTGAGAATAATCCTGTCTTTTTTGATTAAATTTAGTTAATCCTTTTGACGTTCCTACCCAAAGCATGCCATCTTTGTCTATATTTAATGCAGTTATGTAATTCTCTGGTAATGAGTTTTGTGTAAATCTTCCTTCTTTATATACTTTTATATCATTTCCATTATATTTATTAAGTCCATCATTAGTTCCAAACCACATGTAACCTTCTTTATCTTGTAGTATTCTTCGTACTGTTCCTTGTGATAAGTTATCCTTTTCAGTTAATGTCATAAAATTTATGTAGTTTTCTATAGCGTATGTATATCCTGTATTAAAAATGACAATAACGAAAGTCAATAATAAACATAGTATTCTTTTTTTATTTATCATTTTTTCTCCCTCTATTATAATTACTGATTACAATCCCTTTAATTCAATTTTCTCAGAATTCATATTCAATTACAACATTCTTCTTAACAATTTCTTATTATTTTTTTATATAGTTATACTATTGTTTATATATCTATACTATTAGACTACATTGTACAAATTAAATCCTATTTTATATTTTACTAAATTTTGTATTATTAGTAAATGTTTTGTTTGATACTTTATAATAAAGTAACTTTTTATTTTTAAAAGTGATTGTCTTAATTAACTAAAAAATAAAAAAATCCAAGAAATTTCTTGGATTTTTTAATCTAGCTTTCTTACATCTTCTTTCTTTAAATCAACTACTATATCTTTTATAGACTTACCATTTATATCTATATCTTTAGCTATTTCATATAATGGTATCATAACAAATCCTCGTTCATGCATTCTTGGGTGAGGAACTGTAAGCTTCTCATCTGTAGAAGTAAATCCTTCATAAAGAAGAACATCTACATCAATAGTTCTAGGACCCCATCTTATTAGTCTAACTCTTTTTAATTCACTTTCTATATAATTACAATATTCTAAAAGCTTATATGGATCTAAAGTCGTTTCTATTTCAACTACAACATTCATAAACCAATCTTGATCAGTATATCCAACAGGTTCCGTTTCATAAAATGATGAGATCTTAGTTACTTTAATTTCTTCATTATTATTTAAAAGCTCTATAGTCTTTTCTATGTTAGATTTTCTATCTCCTATATTTCCACCTATTCCAAGATAAGCTTTTTTATTCATTTCTCTTTCTCCTTACTTCAACTCCAAAATAATCATATATTCCTGGGACAGGTGCTTCCGGTTTTTTAATAGTTACAACTATTTCTTGAACTTTAGAAAAACCTTTAATTACCGAACTAGCTATATTTTCAGCTAGAGATTCTATTAGCTTGAATCTTTTTTCCTCTACTATAGATTTTATTAGTTCATATACTTCTCCATAATGTATAGTATCTTCTACATTATCTGTATCTCCAGCTTTTTTTAAATCAGCATATATCTCTATATCTAAAAAGAACTTTTGTCCAAGTACATTTTCTTCAACTAATGCTCCATGATATCCATAAAATCCTAAATTTTTCATTATTATTTTGTCCATGGCATTATCCCTCTAACTATAGCGTCAGTAACTTTTATAGCTCTAACATTTTCTTTAATATCATGAACTCTTACTATATCTGATGCTTGAATAACTCCCATAACAGACGTAGCTATAGTTCCTTCTACTCTTTCTTCTGAAGGCAAATCTAATATCTTTCCTATCATAGATTTTCTAGATGTTCCTAAAAGTATTGGATATCCTAAATCATTTAATTCCCCTAGTCTAGCCATTACTTCCATATTTTGCTCTGAAGTTTTTCCAAATCCTATACCAGGATCTAATATAATATTTTCTGGTTTAATTCCAGCTTTTAGGGCTATATCAATAGATTTTCTCAAAAATCTACATATCTCTTCCATTATATCATTTTTATATTCTGTTCCTATTTGATTATGCATAATTACTACCGGAACATTATACTTTGCAACTACATTTGCCATATCTGGATCCTTTTGAAGTCCCCAGATATCATTGATTATATGGGCTCCTGCTTCTAGAACCTTGTCCGCTACAATGGCTTTATAAGTATCTACAGATATAGGAGCTTTTACTTCTTTTGCTAGCCTCTTAACAACAGGCAATACTCTTTCAAGTTCATCTTCTGCAGACACTTCTTCACTTCCTGGCCTAGTAGATTCTCCACCTACATCTATAATGTCTGCTCCCTCTTCAATCATTTCTTTAGCGTGTTTTATAGCATTTTCTAATTCAAAGAAATTTCCACCATCTGAAAAAGAATCAGGTGTAATATTCAAAATTCCCATAACATAAGTCTTTGTACCTAGATTTAATTCATAATCACCACATTTTACATTTATTTTTCTATTAAGTCTATATGCTATGTTTCTCATTTTTTCCCTCCTAGAATTTTATTAATGACATAGCCTCTGCTCTAGCTTTAGCATCATTCTTGAATAATCCTCTTACAGCTGATGTCACTGTTTTTGATCCAGGTTTTTTGATTCCTCTCATAGTCATACACATATGCTCTGCTTCAACTACAACAATAACTCCATATGGATCTAGCACTTCAACAATAGTATCTGCTACTGAAGCAGTTATTCTTTCTTGTAACTGTGGCCTTTTAGCTACTGTATCTACTACTCTTGCGAGTTTACTTAATCCTGTTAATTTACCGTTTTTAGGTAAATAGCCTACATGTGCTTTACCGAAGAATGGTACAAAATGATGTTCACAAACTGAATAGAATGGAATATCCTTAACCAATACCAATTCTTCATGTTGATCTTCTTGGAAATATACTTGTAAGTGTTTTTTAGGATCTTCTGTTAATCCTGAGAATATTTCCTCATACATTTTTGCTATTCTTCTAGGTGTATCAATAAGTCCTTCTCTTTCTGGATTTTCTCCTATGCCGATAAGGATTTCTCTTACTGCTGATTCTATTCTAGGTTTATCCATGGTTCTTTTCCTCCATTTTTCTAGTTTTATTTAAATAAAATCAAAAGGATATATTCCTTTTTTCCAATAGTTTAACTTACCACCAAAAGGTTCTATTATATATTCTAAAGCCATTTTAAGACTCTGAATCTTATTATTTATATTATTAGTTTTATAGTAACTTTTTATAATATTTTCTAAGGTATCATCTTTTATTTCTTTTAAAAGTTTCTTATCAGGAAGAATCCATCTTTGATTCAACTTCAAATAAGAAATTATCATGTCTTTTATAAAAATATTTGCTAAAAATTCAAAGTTGATTTCATCGTCTTTTCTATTTAAAACGGTAAAGTATTGTTGAGTAAGTTTAAATCTTATATAATCTTTTTCATAATCTAAAGGCTTATCTGGTTTAGCTTTGTATAATTCCTTAATTTGATATAAAATATTATCAATTGTATCTCCTGACTTATATATTACTTTTCCATTTGCTAATACATTAATAACAGAAGATATTTTATTTTTAATACAGAATTCTAAAGATTCTATAGATATATATGACACATCATAATCGATATCTTCTATATTTACAACTTCACGTTCAAACTCTCCATTTTTCAATATTACAAATATATCTAAATCTGTAATATTCTCAAAATCTATTTTTTCTTGTTTTGACGCGGAGCCCACTAACAGTATACCATAGGGATTTTCTTTTTTGACAATATCATCTATTTTTCTTTTAAATATTTCATTATACATATTTATCCACCTATTAAACTTTTATACTTATTCATAATTTTACATGTTATTATATTTTTTTCAATATTAAATAATTTATTATCAATATTTGATATTGGCATTATATCCATAAGAGAATTTGTTATAAAAACCTCATCAGCATTTAGCAACTCATCTTTACTGAACTCTCCTATGTTAACTTTCACATCTAACTCTTTAGCTATATCTATAACTTTATCTCTAGTTATACCTGGTAGTATCCCACACTCTATAGATGGAGTAAATAATATATCATTCTTTATGAAAAATATGTTAGATACAGATCCTTCTGCTATTTTGTTTTTTGTATTAAGAAAAATCACTTCTTCATAACCTTTTTCATTTCCGATCTTTTTAGCTATTATGTTTTCCATATAATTTACTGATTTTATATATGGAAGTATAGAATCTGGATTTCTTCTTATATCACTAAAACATATTTTATATCCTACTTTATAATTGTTTTCTGTATATGAGCTCTTTCTAGTAGTTATTATAAGATAGTTCTCTTCTCCATTTTTTGAATAAACTATTTTAATCGCACCTATGTTCAACTTGTTTTTTTCTAAGATTTTATATGCCCTATTTTCAATCTCTTTAATATTAAAATTAAACTCTAGTCCAATTTTTTTACAACTTTTTTTTAATCTTTCTATGTGTTCTTCCAAAAAACACATTTTACTATTAACTACCTTTATAGTTTCAAACAATCCATATCCAAACATATATCCTTCACTCATAGGTGATATACTTGAGTTCTTATCTTCTACTATTTTACCGTTAATAGAAATATACAATTAAAATCACCTCTAAATATGAATTAGCTATTTAGTGACTCCATTATAGCTCTTGCTTTATGAAGTGTTTCTTCATATTCAAGTTCAGCATCTGAATCCCAGACAATTCCTCCACCAACTTGAAAATATGCCTGATTATCTTTGCATACTACAGTTCTTATAACTATGTTAAGATCCATATCTCCATTGAATCCTATATATCCTATTGAGCCTGTATAAATATTTCTTTGAGTAGGTTCAAGCTCATCTATAACCTCCATTGATCTTATCTTTGGTGCTCCAGTTATAGATCCACCAGGGAATGTGGCTTTTATACAATCTACAGCATCATGTTCATCTTTTATTTCTGCTACCACAGTAGAAACTAAGTGATATACTGTAGGATATTCTTCAAGATGGAATAATTCTGTTACTTTTACTGTTCCTGTTTTAGCTACTTTTCCAAGATCATTTCTTTCTAAATCTACTATCATTAATAATTCTGATTTATCTTTTTCACTTGATGTTAGTTCATCTCTATTCTTTTTATCTTCTTCTTCAGTCATTCCTCTAGGTCTAGTACCTTTTATTGGACGAGTTTCTATTATCTTGTCCTTTAATTTAATAAATCTTTCAGGAGAACTGCTTACAATATGACCATCACCAAAATCTATAAAGCTAGCAAATGGTGCAGGATTTATACTCCTAAGTTTTGCATATAGTTCATAAGGAGTTTCTTCTAAGTCACATTGAAACCTTTGAGTAAGGTTAGCTTGATATATGTCTCCTGATTTTATATAATCTCTAACTTTATTTACTGATTTTATATATTCTTCTTTTGTAAAGTTAGACTTAAATTCTGCTGGCTTGGATCTTTTAGGAATTGTAATTTCAACTCCTGTTTTTTCTCCATCTCTTATTTTTTCAAGTATAGAATTAAATACGTCTTCTTCTTTTCCTTTAATGCCTAGTGCAGAAATATAAACTTCATCTTTTCCACTTCTATGATCTATTACTATTACTCCATCATATATTCCAAAATAAGCATCTGGTATTTTAACATCGTCTACTGCTGTTCTAGGTAGATTTTCTATATGATGACATAGATCATATGAAAGATATCCAACTGCACCACCTATAAATGGCAACTCAGATTTATAATCTATTTTATATTTTTCTAAAATTTCTTTTAATTTATCAAATGGATTTTCTTCATATTTAGTTGTTTTTCCATCTTGTGTTATTTCTACTTGATTCTCTTTGCTTTTAAATACTAATATAGGATCGAATCCAATAAACGAAAATTGACCTAATTTTTTATTATCCATTCCACTATCTAGGAAAAAACTATATTGTTCATCTTTAAATAAAGTATATAACTGAAAACTGTCTAATGAAGTATCTATTTTTTTTACTAGCATTTCTTCACCTGCTTCTTAACTTTTTTCGCTTCTTGTAAGAAATTATCTAAAAGTTCCATTCCTTGTTCTGTCAATATAGCTTCTGGGTGAAACTGAACTCCTTCTAGCATATAAGTTTTATGTTTAAATCCCATTATTTCTCCTTCATTTGTTTCCGATGTTATCTCTAGACAATCAGGTAGTGTTTTTCTATCAACAACCAACGAATGATATCTGGTTACATTTAAAGGATTATTAAGCCCTTTAAATACCCCTTTATCTGTATGATTTATAGGATATACTTTGCCATGAACAGGTTCCAATGCCTTTATGACATTTCCACCAAATACTTGACCTATCGTTTGATGTCCTAAGCATATTCCTAAAATAGGTATCTCACCTTTAAATTCTTTAACCACATCTATACACACCCCTGCTTCATTTGGTGTACATGGACCCGGCGACAATACTATCATATCAGGCGATAGTTTTCTTATGTTATCAATCGTTATTTCATCATTTCTATAAACCAGGACTTCTTCATTTAGTCCTTGTAGATATTGTACTAAATTAAAAGTAAAAGAATCATAATTATCAATCATTAAAATCAACTAAAACACTCCTTCTAAGGTGTAGTTTTGTAAAATAATATATATTAAGGTTCATAGATAGAAAAAGTAATTATTTTGTCTAATTTTAAACTCCGTTTTTAGTATACATTGTATATTCCATATAGTCAAAAGGAATATTTCAAAATTTATTTTCCCAAAAAACTCGTTAACATTTTATAGAAGAATTAAGCCTTTATATCAGCTTTTATCACTATTATAAAAAAAGCAATTCTTTAATTTATATACTTTTAATTCTTTATATTTTAATAGGATTTGCTTTAAGCATAAATATTATTTTAAAAATTAAATTTAATAATAGTTTGTCGAATCTTTACTCATATTTAACTCTACAAGGTATAATATATTTAATATATTAAGTTAAATAAATCATGAATGAAATAATAGAATTTGGAGGTTAATATATGAAAATAGGATTTACTTTAGATGAAAAAGTTTTTGATAAGATATCTCCTAAATTTCTTATTGAAAAAGCAGAAATCAGTGGAATATCTAGTATTGAAATAAGCCCTGATAAGAGTGTTCTTCCTGAAGAAGTTTATAAAGATATAGTTAATACTTGTACTAATAAAAACATAGATATTCACTATCATATCCCGTATTTCGCACATGATATTTATGAACTTGAGTATTTTACTTCCTATAAATCAGAGGCTAAAAAAAAGTATATGGAACTTCTTTCTTTATTAGAAAATTTACAAGAATATATAAAAAATGTTCCTACAATAGTAATTCATGGTTCAAAGTACAAATGCACAGAAGAGAAATCATGTGGTATGGATAACACTTTGAACTTTATAGATTGGTTTTTAAACACTATTGAACAAAAAAATCTAAACTTTAAACTAGGTATAGAAACTTTACGTAAAAAAGGTATAAGCACTATATGCGACAATAGAGATGATATTTATTATATTTTAAATAAGTTTCAATCTCCAAAATTAGGGGTATGTTGGGATATATGCCATGATAATATGAACTTTTATCCTGACGAAATTGTTTTAGATGATAATTTTTTAGAGAAAGTTATATATTGTCATATACACGGAATAGATTTAAAAAAAGATATATCTCATATCTCTTTAATTAAAAGTGATATTAATTATAGTCAAATTTTAGATTGTTTATCTAAAAATAAATTTGAAGGTTCTATAAATATAGAGATATTGTCGAATTTTTGTGAAGATAGCTATATAGAAGATTTGTTTAAGGATATTAATTACTTAAATAATATTATTATATAAAAAATAATCCTTTAATGCATACAGATAAAATTATTCTCACAACGGCACTTTATAATACATGATTAATATATTAAAAACTTTTCTGTAAAATTCATATAATAAAGATTAATATAAGATAATAATATTAATAGCTTAGCTAATGTTAAGCTATTTTTCTTACAAATATATAAACCACTTAAAGTTTATAAAATGACAAGTTTGAGGAGGTATTTTTTTGAAGGATAATTCAGTAACATTAAGCCCTAAGTTAGTTCTTTTAATGGCTATAACATGTGGTATTTCTGTAGCAAATATATATTACAATCAACCTTTATTAGGAGATTTGGCAAGATACTTCAATGTATCTACTAAAAGTATTGGTTTAGTTTCTACATTCACGCAAGTAGGATATGGCTTAGGCATGTTAGCCATAGTTCCTTTAGGCGATATTAAAGAACGTAAATCCTTAATAATAAAAATGCTTGCATTTTCAGTTTTTTCTCTAATTCTATTAGGAACATCTATGAATTTTTATTGGTTGTTATTGGCAAGTTTTTTGGTAGGATTTTCATCAATCATAACACAATTGATAGTTCCATTTGCAGCAGAATTAGCTTCTCCTAATCAAAGAGGTAGTATAATAGGAAAGGTTTTAAGTGGTCTTTTAATAGGTATACTTCTTGCTAGAACAGTAAGTGGTTTTATAGGGTCAATATTTGGATGGAGATCTATATTCTTTATAGGAGCTTTTTTAATAGTTTCTTTAAGCTATGCTTTAATAAAATTATTACCGTCTAGTTTACCAAAATCTAACGAGTCATACATACAAACCATGTTATCTCTTGTAGATTTATTTAAGTCTAATTCTGTTATAAAAGCTTCTTCTATTACTGGAGCAATGATGTTTGGAGCTTTTAACGTATTCTGGACTACTTTAATATTTTTTCTTGAATCCCCTACATATGGATTAGGTGCAAAAGAAGCTGGTATATTTGGTTTATTAGGAGTAGCTGGAGTATTTGCAGCTCCACTTATCGGTAAACTAAGTGATAAAAAAACTCCAAGATTTGTAGTAGGATTATCTATATTAATGTCTTTGATATCTTACATAATATTTTATATTTTTGGTAAAAACATAATTGGTCTAATTGTAGGTGTAATTTTTATAGACTTAGGTACACAATCAGGACAAGTTTCGAATCAGACTAGAATACATAATATATCTTCCGAAGCACGAAGTAGATATAATACTATATTTATGTTTACATATTTTCTTGGTGGATCAATAGGTTCTTTTCTAGGTACATATAGCTGGAACATATGGAAATGGAAAGGAGTATGTATATCTGGTCTTATTCTAATGGTAATTGCTACTATAACTCACTTTACAATTGGAAGAAAAGAATAGGATCACTATTTAGTTATAAATTTAGCCCCGTAAATAAGTCTAGAACCTATTTACGGGGCTAAATATTTATACTTCTTAAACATATAAGTTATTTTACAACTATATTAAATATTCTTCCAGGAACGTAAATTTCTTTTACTAATGTTTTACCTTCTATTAAAGCATTGAGCTTTTCATCTTCAATAACTTTTGATTTTGCTACTTCTTGAGTTGCATCTGCAGGTACTAATATTTTACCTCTAACTTTACCATTAATTTGTACTGCCATCTCAATAACATCGTCTATAGTTTTATTATCATCCCAAACTGGCCAACTAGTTTCATTTAACATTCCTTGGAATCCTGAATTTTGCCATAATTCTTCTGTTATATGAGGAGCGGCAGGATTTAAAAGAATCAAGAATGTTCTAAATTCAGCTTTATTTACTTTACCAGCACTATTAAATTCATTTATAAGAGACATTAGACTAGCTATAGCTGTATTAAACTTCAAACTTTCAAAGTCTTCACTAACTTTCTTTATAGTCTTATGCATAGTACTTTCTAGTTCTTTAGAATATTCCTCTCCTTCTACTAGAATATCTTGAAGTTTCCAAACTCTTTCTAAGAATCTTCTACATCCTTTTACTCCATTCTCTGACCAAGATACACTTTTTTCAAAATCTCCTATAAACATTTCATAAACTCTTAGGGTATCTGCTCCAAATTCATCTACAACTTCATCTGGATTTATTACGTTACCTCTAGATTTAGACATCTTTTCATTATTTTCACCTAATATCATACCATGTGAAGTTCTCTTTTGATATGGTTCTGGAGTAGGTACTATACCATAGTCATATAAGAACTTATGCCAGAATCTAGAATATAGTAAGTGTAATGTAGTATGCTCCATACCACCATTATACCAGTCAATTGGTATCCAATAATCTAAATTTTCTTTACTTGCTAATTCTTTATCATTGTGTGGATCTGTATATCTTAAGAAGTACCATGATGATCCAGCCCATTGTGGCATTGTATCAGTTTCTCTTTCAGCATCTCCTCCACATTTTGGACAAGTAGTTTTTACCCAGTCAGTTATATTAGCAAGTGGCGATTCTCCATTATCTGTTGGTTCATAACTTTCTACTTCTGGTAGCATTAGTGGTAATTCTTCTTCTGGTAAAGCTACCCAACCACACTTATCACAATGAACCACTGGTATTGGTTCTCCCCAGTATCTTTGTCTTGAGAATAACCAGTCTCTTAACTTATAGTTAGTTTTTCTTTTGCCTATTCCTTTTTCTTCTAACCAAGAGCTTATTTTTTCTTTAGCTTCTTTTACACTTAATCCATCTAGAAAATCTGAGTTTATCATCGTTCCTGATTCTATATCTGTAAAAGCTTCTTTTTCTATATCTCCACCTTTAACAACTTCTATAATAGGTAAGTTAAATGTTTTAGCAAATTCCCAGTCTCTTGTATCATGTCCTGGAACAGCCATTACAGCTCCTGTACCATAAGACATTAATACATAATCTGATATCCAAACAGGTATTTCTTTTCCATTCACAGGATTCGTAGCAGTTATTCCTTCAATTTGTACTCCTGTTTTTTCTTTAACTAGTTCTGTTCTTTCAAAGTCTGATTTTTTACTTGCAGACTCTCTATATGCTTCTATTTTATCAAAATTAGTTATTTTATCTTTTAATTTATTAATAAGAGGATGTTCTGGTGATAAAGTAACATATGTTACTGCAAATAAAGTGTCTGGTCTTGTTGTATATACAGTTACTTTATTTTCACCTGTTATATTAAAATTAACTTCCATACCTTGTGACTTACCTATCCAATTTTTTTGTTGGATTTTAACTCTATCAATATAATCCACTAAATCTAGGTCTTTAATTAATCTTTCTGCATATTCTGTTATTTTTAACATCCATTGATTTTTAGTTTTTCTTACAACTTCTCCACCACAACGCTCACAACCACCATTTACAACTTCCTCATTTGCAAGTCCTACTTTACATTCAGTACACCAGTTTATAGATGATTCTTCTTTATATGCTAACCCTTTTTCAAATAGTTTTAAGAATATCCATTGAGTCCATCTATAGTATTCTGGATCTGTTGTATTGATTTCTCTTGACCAGTCGAAAGATAAGCCAAGTGATTTTAGTTGCGACTTAAATCTTGCAACATTTTGTTCTGTAACTTTCTTAGGATGTATTTTATTTTTTATAGCATAATTTTCAGTAGGAAGTCCAAATGCATCCCATCCCATAGGATATAGTACATTATATCCTTGTAATCTTCTCTTTCTAGAAACTATATCTAATGCTGTATATGGTCTTGGATGACCAACATGTAATCCCTGTCCAGATGGATAAGGGAACTCTATTAATGCATAAAATTTAGGCTTTGATTTATCATCTAAAGCATGAAAAGTTCCCTTTTCATCCCAAATATCTTGCCACTTTTTCTCAATCGCTTTTGGATTATATTCTTTCATTTATCTCACGTCCTTTTTTGCAGTTTTATGTAAAAATACAAAAAACCCTCATCTTCTATATATAGAGACGAAGGTTTTATTATCGCGGTACCACTCTATTTGGTAGAAAACTCTACCCACTTAACAAGTTTAACGGATCTATCCGGTTAAGACTACTATCCTTCACCTTAACGACTCAGAGATGAGTTCGACTAAAATTGTTGCTAACTTGCACCATACGTTAGCTCTCTGGAAACAATTGTTTATCTACTATTTCTCTTCAAAGCCTAAAATTATCATTTTGAGTGTATTGTATCAAATTTTTTACTAAAAATCAATTTTTATTACAACTTTCTATACTTATCATTATTTCCAAACTCCATTAATAATAAACTTTCTTTGATACATAAACAATATTTAATAGGATAAACTATATAAAACTTTTAATTTAACCTGTTGTACTTGTAAGTATTAATAGTATTGTGAATACTATTTTAATACTTTATTAAAGATTTAATAATTTAAAACTAATAATTCTAGTATAAGAAATTAACTATCATAGAAAGGCTAATTTATATTTTAAATTAAATAGTTATAATAATATATCCATATAAAATAGTTTTATTTATTAGATCATGGCCCTATATAGCTTGTTAAAAGTTTATTTACTCAATATTTTTATTTCATTTTGATTGTAATCACATATAAATTTTTCCTTTATATTTATAATAAAGTTACATAAATCACTTAAAGGAGTGAGAGGTATGAAAGACAAATTCAATAAAAATCAAAAAGTTGGAGAAATAGTTGCAGAATTCCCAAAAGCTTCTGAAATATTTATGAAATATAAATTAGACTTCTGTTGTGGTGGTAATAGAACTCTAGATAATGCTGTTATAGAAGATAAAGTTGATTCTGATGTAGCTTTAATAATAGATGAATTAAATGAGTCTTATGAAAAATATAATTCCATTAGTTCAAAAGAAGATATAGACTGGAGAAAAGAAAATAATATAAAAATAATTGATCATATACTAAATACTCATCATGCTTATATGAGAAATCAACTTCCTATTACAGAAAATTTAATATCAAAGATTTTAAAAGCTCATTACTCTAAAAATGGTGATATGCTTTCTAAAGTTCATAAACTTTTTAATCAGTTTAAAGTTGAAATTGAAGAACATTTAATTAAAGAAGAAGAAGTTCTATTTCCTTTAATTAAAATTTTTGAAGAAAATAAAGATAAGGAAGTACTGAATAATATTTTGAACATATTATCAGAAACTGAGCATGAACATGATGTAGCTGGAAACATTATAAAAGAAATCAGAAAAGTTACAAATAATTATGAGCTTCCAGAAAACGCATGTAAGTCATTTGAATTAGCATATGAAAATCTAAAAGATATAGAAAAAGACTTGTTTAATCATGTTCATTTAGAAAATAATATTCTATTTGAAAAAATAAAAGGCTAAATCTTATCATCCACAATCAATAATAAAATAGAACTTTTAATAATATAAAAAAAGACTAAGATATGAAAGTAATTTTTAATATCTTAGTCTTTTTTTATATTTGAATATCTACTTAAATTGAATTGATCTAAAAGTGTTACAATTCTTATCTCCCCTTTGTTGAAGTGAAAATATTATAACTATTGATTTATTATATAAATTATCTAAAACCTATTAATAAAAACTCACAAAACTATCACAGATAGTAAATATAATTGTATTTATTAAGACTAGTCAATAAAAATCTTAAAGGAGGAATGAATATGAGATGGAAGTTTAAACAAATAACTAATGTATCAAAATAAGGTTTATAAACAAAGTTACTATAGCTTAGATACTAAGATTTTTTTAATATAATTCTCACTGAAAACTTGTTAAAATTAAAAGTTATAAATAGTCTTACCTAAAAGCAAAAGGAAAACTTTCTCGGTTTTCCTTTTTTTATTAATCTAAATTTCAATAAAATATTATTTTTACAAACTAAATATTCTTTATTCGTACTCCATATACATATAATTTCTATTTTCAATGCTTTTAATCTTAAATTTTTTATCTTTATATTCTATTAGCGATATCATGGTACTTATTATATCAGTATCAAATTCTCCTATGATTTTAGTATGGCCTTCTAATTCATACACTCCATCAAGGTTATTATCAACAGGTCTTATATATTCATATCCTGAAATATTTAGCTTTTTATTGTTTATTACTTTTCCATCTTCATTATATATAGTACCTATATAAATTTCTTTTTTAGAAGATATGTCTATCATCGTAGCTGACCTTGTTTCTTTATTATTTATACTGGCTATATAATCATCTTTAAATTCTAACTCAAAATTTATATTTCTATTTAATTCTTCATTAGATACTAAAGTTACTATATTATTATCTATAAAAGTATATATACCTTGTACTTTATTTTGACTGTTTTCTTTTAATGAACTTTCAACTAAAACATCCTTTATCTTATCTCCATTAAAGTCTCCTAAAAATAGTATATTCTTTTCTCCACTGGAATTTGGAATCTCCATTAATATGTATTTTTTACTAGTCTCATTTTTAACAACTATACTTAAGTTTTCAGCGTACAATGAATTTTTCGATTTTTTCTTTCCTAGCAAAAATATAGTATCTTCTTTATTATCACCAGTAACATCTCCTCGTTTAATATCTAATATATACTTTTCTTCCTTTAACTTAATGTTTTCATCTCTAAATATTTCATTTACTTTAAATTTCTTATTAGTTATATTCATAACACTTACTGAATCCTCAATATCTATAAATCCTCCAAACCCTATAACCAGTAATGGTATAATTATTATAGTTGATACAATATATTTGCTATACCTAAACAATTTATATCCCTCCTACTTGTACTATTAATATGTTTTATAAATTGGTCATAGTACAACTTTATTACTTTTTTATTATTTTATGTATATTGAACTTATGTCTTACTTAAGAAGTTGTTTTACTATATAATTAGATAATATAAGTATATTTAGTAATAAACCTAAACAATCCAAAAACTATAAAATTCTTATCTCTCATTTGTAGAATTGTTAGTTATCGGATGAATTAAATAATCTTAATTAAATATGTCTATAAATTAAAAATAAAAGATAAGGATGTGACGTACATGCTGTTTATCAGAAATGATTCAAAAAACCCTTATTACAACTTAGCTCTAGAAGAATATGCTCTAAAAAATCTACATTTAAATGATGATTTCCTCATATTATGGCAAAATGCTCATACTGTAGTTGTTGGAAGAAATCAAAATACTATAGAAGAAGTTAATAGTAAATATGTAAAAGAAAATGATGTGAATGTAGTAAGAAGAATGTCTGGAGGAGGAGCTGTTTATCATGACTTGGGTAATCTAAACTACACTTTTATTACTCGTTCAGATGACAATAGTAAAAATAACTTTGTAAAGTTTACAAAGCCTGTTATTGATGCTTTGGAAACTTTAGATGTACATGCTGAATTTTCTGGTAGAAATGATATAACTATAGACGGTAAAAAGATTTCTGGTAATGCTCAATATTACTATCAAGATAGAATGTTACATCATGGAACTATATTATTTGATGTTAACTCTGATATTCTAAAAGACGTTTTAAATGTTAAGCTTGATAAAATTGCATCTAAGGGAATAAAGTCTGTAAAGTCAAGAGTCACAAATATATGCCAACACCTTAAAGAGAAAATCACTATTGAAGAACTTAAAAATATACTATTAAAATTTATTTTAGAAACTAATGATATCTCAATCAAAGAATATATTTTATCTCCAAGTGATATTGATAATATAAATAAGCTTATGGAAGAAAAGTATTCAACTTGGGAATGGAACTATGGAGAATCTCCAAAATTTGAATTACAAAAGTCTAAAAGATATGAAGGCGGAAGTATAGATTTAAGATTAAATGTAAAAGAAGGTAACATAACAGCATTTAAAATATATGGTGATTTTTTTGGACGTAAAGATGTATCTGAACTTGAAAAGTTAATTATAAATAAAAATTTTGAAGAAGATTCAATAAGGAATGTATTTAAAGATATTGATATAACTGATTACTTTTATAATATAACAATTGATAACTTCATAGATTGTATGTTTTATTAAGATATTTAACATTACTTTAATAATTTTTTATTTAATTTATTCTAATCCTAAACTTAATATTTAATATTTGTACTTTATTAATTACTATAGATACTTCTATGTTATAATCTATCTATATTTATATTTTGTCATTCTATATGTGGAGGTTTTAGACTCATGAATAAAAAAAATATTGCTTTAATTTTTGTTATAGCTCTATTAGCGTTAGTTGGCTATAAGCTATTTTTTAGTGACTCTAAAAAGTCTGAAGAATCTAAACCTATTTCTAAGACAACCTATCTTATGGGAACTATTATTAATTTAAATATCTTTGAAAATGCATCAGATGATATTTTTGAAAAATCCTTTGATATAGTAAAGAGAATAGAAAATAAAATGAGTCCGAATATAGAAAATAGTGAAATTAGTACTATTAACAAAAATGCTGGTATATCTTCCACAAATGTATCTCAAGAAACTTTTAATGTAATAGAAAAAAGTATAAATTATTCTAATCTTTCCAAAGGATATTTTGATATAAGTACAGGTCCTTTAGTTAATCTATGGGTAATAGGAACTGAAAAAGCAAGGGTTCCTAGTGAAGATGAAATAAAACAACTGTTAGATAAAGTAGGTTATAAAAATATAGCTTTAGACAAAAACAATAGTAGTGTAACATTATCGAAACAAGGAATGATGCTAGACCTTGGAGGTATAGCTAAAGGATATACTGCTGATGAAATAGCTAAATATTTAAAGTCTCAAAATATAAATAAAGCTATTATAGATTTAGGTGGAAATATATATGCTCTTGGAAGTAAAAGCAACTCTGAACCTTGGAAAATTGGTGTTCAAAATCCTTTTGTAGATGCAAGAGGAACTCATATTGGTATTTTAAGTGTGAGAAATAAATCTGTAGTAACCTCTGGTGTTTATGAAAGATTTTTAGAGGCAAATAAAAAAAGGTATCATCATATATTAAATCCCTTTACAGGATATCCTATTGATAATAATTTGATGAGTGTAACTATAGTTTCTGACAAGTCTATAGATGGTGATGCTCTTTCAACTTCTGTATTTTCACTAGGTCTTGAAGAAGGCTTAAAACTAGTCAAAAGTCAAAAAAATGTTGAAGCAATATTTGTAACTAATAATAAAGAAGTATATATAACTCCAGGTCTTAAAAATAACTTTGAACTAACTGATAAAAATTTTAAACTTAAAAATTAGATATTTAATATATATTAATATACCTTTAATTTGTTAAAACTGATTCTATAATAATACAATCATAATAAATAAAAAATCGCTATCGTATGATATAGCGATTTTTGTTTATTATCGTATTTATCTTAAATTATAATTATATATTAAAGATAAGTATTTATTACAAAGTCCTCTCCCCAGTCATAGCTTTGATAATCTATATTTATGTTTGACGTAAGTTTCAATATCTTTTTATCTAAAACTACATTCATTCCTTCTACTTTATACAATTCATCTTTTTCTGTTGGATCATCCAGAGTCCATTCGAATATTATGCCCATTCAAGCTTTTCTTCTAATATAGAATCTAACATTTTTCCCTTCAAGACCCTCTTCTTTTATTTTTTCTTTTGCTATATCTGAAACTTGGAATTTCATATTCTTCACCTCTATTGTATTTTCGATTTGTATATTAGTATATACCCAATCCCTTCTTAGCAAACCTTTTTCCCAAATTTCATGAATATTATATTTTCTTACTTATTATTTCTTTGTAAATTTAAAAGTTCTTATTTTATCTAAGTAATTAACAGTTTCTTCTCCATTTTTTTCTTGTCTAGTTCTATATATCATAGCTTTATTACTATTTTCTGTCCAGTGAGAAACCACTTCTAGTATACTGTATGATTCTTCTTTTGAATTATCCAATACTTTAATTGGTGATATAAGATTTCCATCTATTATTTCAGCTGCATAAATTTTAGTTGAATATTCATTATTATATTGTTTATTTAGTGTTTCTATTAGTATTTTATCTTTACTAGGAGAAAGTTTGTAGCTAGGTATCGAGTTTCCTTCTTCAGTTTTAATTCCTGCAATTAATTTTGTTATATTTTTATTAGATATATCATATACAAATATTCCAGAATTGCCTTGATATTCTCCTGAATATAATAGTTTATTATTATCTAAAAAGTCTATTTGACTTATAAAGTTTTTATTTGTATCTTCAGTAACTAAAACTTCTTTCATATTTCCCTGGAAATCGACTTCATATATTCCACCTTTCCCACCTATGGACAAATCTATATATAATTTGTCATTAAATATTTTTTTAATACTATATCCCTTTACCAAATCAAAAGTTTCTCCTGTTTTTTCATCCTTAGCAATTGCTACTGAAGATTTAGCTTGAAAAGAAGATTTACTATCATTATATTTGTCTAATATACTTTGAAAAGTTCCATATCTTCTATTTTTTCTTGAGCCCTGCCCTAACTTATTTTCTATATTTCTTTGGAGTTCTGCATCTATTAAGTTGTTATTATGCTTTTCGATAAAGTCATTTATATCTATATAAATATACTGTTTCTTATTCACATCAAATATTGTAAAAGTACCAAACTTCCATTCATTATCTTTATCCCCTGTATATGCTAAATAATTTCCTTTATGGTCCATAAATCTTATATCATCAGAAGGATATCCACCACGATCTTGTTCTATAGGTATCATTTTATTAGTCATTACATCATAAACATATACTTCTTTATCTTTAAAAAGAAGTATTCTTTTTCCATCTTCACTTACCTCAAAACCTTTCATGTCTACTATCTTTCTTGTTTTATTAGTTTCTAAGTTTTTTCCATAGAGAGCATTGTTTTTGTTAAAAAATATTTCTTTATCGCTACTCCCTTTAAAATCTTCAGTTTTTACATTTTCTGTTATCTTTATTGTATCTATTTCTTTTACTTGTAAGTTACTATCCTCAGATCTGGTATCTAAAGAAACATTCTCACTTATTACTGTCGTTTTCCCTTGACTACTATCTTTAGCATCTGCATCATTTCCTACATTACAACCTGTAAATATACTTATTATAAAAATAATTAACAGTATTAATTTAATTCCTTTACTTTTCAACTTCATAGAAAATCCTCCTTATTTATTATTTTCCTTAAATCTTACTAAATAAATATTGCTAATTTTCTATGAAATATTGCCAAATTGTTGCCAAGAAGGAATTTTTATTATAACTTTTACTGTTCCATCTTTACTCTCTAAGTTTATATCTCCACTATGTTGTCTCATTATATTTCTACATATATATAATCCTAATCCATTACTTCCTTTTTCTTTATTTTCTTTTCCTTTCAATCTATAAAATGGTTCAAAGACTTTGTCTATTTTATCATTTGGAATGTCATCACTTTTATTCTCAATTTCTATTTCTATATATTTATTCTTTATGATAGGCTTAACATATATATCTGTTTTCACTCTTCCATATTTAATTGCATTATCTAGTACATTTATAAAAACTTCTTTTAACTTGTTTTCATCTCCTGATACAAATAAATTATTATTTATGTCGTATTTTATATTCATTTTATATTTATTAGCCTTTATATTCATATCTGTACATATTGAGTATAATAGTTCTTTTAAATTTACTTTAGTAAAACTTAATTTATCTTCATATGTACTTGTTTTAGAAACTTCTATTAAATCTACAACCATTCTGTGAAGTCTATCACTTTCTTCTTTGATTTTACTTGAAGCTCTATTTAAAAACTCTAAATCATCAAAGTCTTTTTGACTCATTATTTGAGCATATCCTGATATTGTAGTGAGAGGTGTTTTTAGTTCATGTGTGACATTATTAAAAAATTCTGTTCTAGATTGCTGAAGCTTTAGAACTTTTTCTTTTTCTTTAGTTATAGTGTTCATCTGGCTTTCTATCTTTTCTTTCATGATATTAAAGTTCTTCCCTAGTTCTCCCACTTCATCTTTGTTTTTTATATTTATATCTACATCATAATTTCCTTTTGAAACTTCTTTTAATCCTTTACTAAGCTTTAATAATGGTCTAGTTATATTTAGGGAAAGAATGTATGAAAATATAAATAAAATTAGAAATAGTAGTACTGTTACATAAGTAAATATACTTAGAAATCTTTCATTAGATTCGCTTATATATGTATAATCCTTACTAAATCTTAATATCCCTAAGTTATTTTCTTTAATATGAAAAGGATAAGAGAAATTAGCGATTAGCTTATTATTAACATAATTAGTTCTAAGGGCCGCTTTGTTCTTAATAGCTAAATCTAAATCATAGTTACTTATATCTTTTAAATCAATAGAATTATTCTTATTAAATGCAACCAAATTATGATTTTGATTATCATAGACTTCTAATTGGTTGCCGTTTGTATCATATAAAGAAACTCCTACATCATAAGTTTTTAATAGCTCCATCCCTATTAATTCTTTATTTTTTTCAAATGAATCACTATTCTCTGTCAATTCTTTTACTACAAAAAATTGTTTTAGATAATTTCTAGAACTTTTATATAGCTCTTCCATATCTTTTTTTATTATTTCTTCCGTATTTTTATATACTATATTTTGGGCCAAAAGATTTAAGCTCATAAGAGCTATAAAAAAAACAGTAAAGTATCCTATTAAAAACTTATATTTTATAGATATCTTCATTATTTCTCTTTTCTCTCCTTTATTTTATCTACTATATCATCCTCTAAACCTATATCCTACACCATATATTGTTTCTATAATATTAGGATCAACTTTTTTCCTTACTCGTTGGACATGTACGTCTATGGTTCTTAAATCACCTTCAAAATCCATATCCCATACTCTATCTAAAATATCTTCACGCTCAAATACTCTTCCTTTATTCTCACAAAATAATAATAACAGGTCATATTCTTTTGGTTTTAACTTTACTTCTTTATTATCTTTGTATATCTTTCTACTTAGCCTGTCCAGCTTTATATCATTTCCTATATAAATAATCTCTTGTTTATTATGATCTTTTATATTTTCTAGTCTTCTTAATATTACCTTCATTCTTGCTATGACTTCTCTTATGTCAAATGGCTTAGTTATATAGTCATCTGCTCCTAACTCTAAGCCTAATACCTTATCTACTATATCATTCCTAGCTGTAAGCATTAAAACAGGTATTTTATATTTTAAGTTTATTATTTTACATATGTCAAAACCATTCATATCTGGTAGCATTATATCTAATATTATCAGGTTAGGATTCATTTTTTCTATAGTTTCTATTCCTTCCTTACCTGTAAAAACACATTTTACAGAATATCCCTCTTTTCTAAGAGAATAAGACAGTATATCACAAATTGACTCTTCATCTTCTATTATTAATATTTTATTTTTTTCCATCGCTATCCTCCTAGCTTTTATAATTTAAAAGTCCATTGTCTTCTAAGTATATATAATCTATTTAATATAACAAAACACATGTAAAGTCAATAAAATAAAAAGTAATGAATTTAGTTTGTCAATCTAAACTCATTACTTTTATAATTTCTCTATTAATGATATACTACTTTCTCGGCTTTTTAAAGCATAAATACCAATCTATACATTCCAATTCTTTATGACACCTTTTTCGTTCCTTTAATTCTTTATAAGTCTGTGGAGGAGGAATTACTACTGGTTTACCAGGTATCCAATTAGCAGGAGTAACTACTTTTTCTTTATCACTTGTTTGAAGTGCATCTATAAGACGAAGTATTTCTGGAATATTTCTTCCATTTGTAAGTGGATAAACCAAAATTGCTCTAATTTTTTGTTTTGGATCTATTACAAATACGTTTCTTACTGTTTCAGTAGAACTAACATCTGGTGAAATCATTCCATATGCTCTAGATATTCTTCCATCTCTATCAGCAATAATTGGAAAAGGTATTTCAACTCCTGTATTTTCATAGATATTATATACCCAAGCTAAATGAGATGGGTTACTATCTATACTTAATCCTAAAAGCTGTGTATTTCTATTTTTAAAATGACAAAAATATTTTGCAAATGCTATAAATTCAGTAGTACAAACTGGAGTGAAATCTCCAGGATGCGAAAAAAGAACTATCCACTTTCCCTTAAAGTCTGAAAGTTTTATTGTTCCAAATGTAGTCAATGCCTTAAATTCAGGTGCTTTCATTCCTAATTTAAGACATTTAGATTCATTATATTTATGCTCTCTCATGTAATTTTCTCACCACCATAAGTTTTTTTAATTTAGTCATATATTTACATATTATGTGTAATACGTACTTATGGTGTTCTTAGCATTTATATTTAGATTATTTATTAAACTCCATTATACATTCTACTTCCTTAGTTTTTTCATCAATATTTTCTGACTTTATTTTAAATCCCATCTTATCATAAAAATTAACTGCTCTTTTATTCTTCTTATAAACTCCTAATCTCAACATACTATATTTAGATTTTACATAGTTGATTAAATGTTTACCGATTCCATTTCCTTGGGAATTAATATCTACAAATAAACCTCCTATATATTCTTCTGACACAATACTTATAAATCCTTTTATCTCATCATCTTTTAAATATAAGTATGTATCTGAATTAGGTATATACTCGTTTTTCACTATGTCATAGTTACTTATCCAATATTCTTTCGGTATGAAATCATGTGCTTTAATATTCGCTTCTTGCCATATTGTCATTACTCTCTTAAGTTCAGTTTCATTATTTATATCTAATTTTCTAATCAATGTAATTTCCCTCATTTCAAAACTTTTACTTTTATTTTATAATTTCCCCAATATAAAGGTTATTTAGACACAAAAGTTTTTTCATGATTTAATAACCATTCTTTTCTTTCAATTCCTCCTGCATATCCTGTTAGACTTCCATTAGCTCCAATTACTCTATGACAAGGAACTATTATACTAATAGGATTTTTGCTATTAGCATTTCCAATTGCTCTTACTGCTTTTTCATTTCCTATTTTTTCTGCAATATATTTATAAGAAACCACTTCTCCATAAGAAATATTAGTTAACTCATTCCATACCTTTTTCTGAAAATCAGTTCCAGTAAAGGATATTTTCAAATCAAATTTATTCCTTTTACCTTTAAAATATTCGTCTAACTGTACATATGCTTTTTTCAATATACGTGGAACTTTATTAAACTCTATATCTTGCTTTTCTTCATCAACAAATATAACTGATAGAATACTATCTTCATCACTTGTAATTTCTAAAATTCCTATAGGTGATTTATAATAATCAAAATATTTCTTACTCATAGTTATCCTCCACAAACTTTATTTAATCTAGCTTGATTAATATTATATCTTTTCAAATCTACATCTTATATAATTTTACTTTATTATTATATATTAAAATTTTTGGTAGATATGTATTTTATTCTATTATCCAATATTATTTAAATGTTTATTTATTGTTTTTTTAATTTATATATTATCACATTCTCTTTGTAAATAATATTTTATAAATAAATATGTTAGTACTATAACAGCTACATTTTGTGTAACAAAATAATTAATGCATGATAAATTAGTTATTTTTGAATTTAAAATCTCAACTAAAGCACATAAAATGCCGGCAAATAAAAAACCAATCAAAAATTGTGTCAATCTCTTTCTTATAGGAAAGAATCCTAATGCAGATAAATCTTGTTTTTGTATCACTCGAAGTATTATCCATGATAGTATCAATTGAATTATTATTCCTAATATAAAAGAGCACTTCCCCCTTTTCATTTAATTAATCATGACCACCCGTCAAACGGGTGGTTTGCTCAGCCCTATAAGGGCATATTACTTGCTGTGTCTTAAGACACCCTGAAAGGTTTGCCAACTGCTATAGTTTTTCAGGGCACCCCTTAAGGGGTTATTTTTTCTTCCCTTTGGCTACCTCTTCACCCGTAAACGGGTCTATAAACTCTTTCAAACTTATTTGATCACCTGCTATATCTTCTTGCATTTGATTTTTTATATACTCTGCAATTGCCTTTTTATTTCTTCCTACTGTATCTACATAATATC